>CAUTXD010000027.1:0-6078 GCA_963542535.1 uncultured Candidatus Saccharibacteria bacterium | reverse complement strand
AATTTTTCTGCTTCATACGCTTCCCTGTTAAATTAGTTATATTATAACATATTTTCAGGTAATTAGAGAGAAGCGAGGTGACGCTTGGCTTTTTCGGTGACGATGCGGCCACGTGGGGTCTTTTCGATGAAGCCAAGTTGAATCAAAAATGGTTCGTAATAGTCTTCAATCGTAGTGGCTTCATCACCGGTGAGGGCAGCAATAGTAGTGAGACCAACCGGGCGGTTACCATAATTATCGAGCATTAGTTGCAACATGTTGCGGTCGGCCGGATCAAGACCAAGAGAGTCAATTTCCATAAGACCGAGAGCCTGCGTGGCAATATCCAGGTCGACCGAGCCATCACCATGGACGTCAGCAAAATCACGCACGCGCTTCATCAGACGGTTAGCGATACGCGGGGTGAGACGAGAGCGGGCAGCCAGAGTGGCAGTAGCTTCTTCGGAAATTTCCGTGCCAAGAATATTAGCGGTACGAGCAATAATTTGACCGATTTCTGATTCATTGTAATATTCGAGACGATGTGTGATCCCGAAGCGATCGCGAAGTGGCCCAGCCAAAGAACCGGTGCGCGTGGTAGCGCCGATTACCGTGAAGTGGGGCAAATCAAGACGCACTGAACGGGCAGCCGGACCCTTACCGATCACGATATCGAGTTTGTAATCTTCCATAGCAGAATAAAGAATCTCCTCCACCGCACGACGGAGACGATGGATTTCATCGATAAAAAGTACGTCGCCATTTTGAAGATTGGTGAGAATAGAGGCAAGATCGCCAGCACGCTCGATAGCCGGACCAGAGGTAACGCGCAGATTGGAATCAAGTTCATGGGCGATAACATTGGCCATGGTGGTTTTACCAAGACCTGGTGGACCATAAAGTAGGACATGGTCCAAAGTAGTCCCGTCATTACGTTTTTTTACCGCCGCGATAGCGATCTTCAGGTTCTTTTTCAAGCGCTCCTGGCCGATATACTCGGCAAAATTAGTTGGGCGAAGACTGACTTCTACTGCTTGCTCTTCCTGATCCTCCTCGTGCGATATATTGTCGATAACTCGCTCGATTGCCATAATCCTCCGTCTTTTGCTTAAATGCGTTATAATAGATTATACCATTAAGAAAGGAGTTAAATGTCTGATATTGATAAATCCAATTTTAAAAATAGTAAGACCTATGATAATCTAAAAACCGCTTTCGCTGGAGAATCCCAAGCTCGTGTAAAATACCAGTTCTTTGCTTCTCGTGCCAAAAAGGATGGTTACGAACAAATTGCTGAAATCTTTACCGAAACTTCTGATAACGAAAAAGAGCACGCCAAACTTTGGTACAAGTACCTCAATGACGGCGCTGTAGCTGACACCAGAACCAACCTCGAAATTGCCGCCGCTGGTGAAGATTACGAATGGACTGACATGTACAAAGAGTTCGCTCGTATCGCTCGTGAAGAAGGTTTTGACGAAATCGCCGACAAATTCGATGGCGTCGGGGCAATTGAAAAAGAGCACGAAGAACGCTACCGCAAATTGATCAAGAATATCGATGACGATGTAGTATTTAAGTCTGAAAAAGTCACCGTCTGGAAGTGCCGTAACTGTGGTTATACCTTCGTCGGTAATGAAGCACCTGAAGTTTGCCCAGTGTGTGCACATCCACAAGCCTACTTTGAATTGCGTGCAATTAATTACTAAAATAAGCTAGCAGCTAAAACCCACTTACTTTTTAAAAACACACTCAAGGCCGTTCGGCCAAGCTTACGGTTTTTAAAATAGCAAGTGGGCTTTTAGCTGTTCGAAAAAAGTAGAATAGCACACAAACTAAATCACAAAATAACAAATACTCTTCCAGCTTTTTTGTTCAGTAAAATTACACACAAATTTAAGGTTACTAAAAAGCAAATAGGCTTCATTTTTTTATTTAATTGTGGCGGTTTTTCTTGATGTAGTCGTCTTCTTTTTCTAATCTGGCGCGAAGCGTGTATTCGCGACATTTGCCATTATTGCAATCGGCGGAAATATAATTAAGTGAGCCACCTTCACCATTAATATAAACACCATTTGGGTCGGTGAATAATTTAGGGTCCATAACCGTGAGGTTTTCATCGGTAATGGTTTCCGGATAATAGCCATTCTTGGCATAAAAACCTTCTTCGAGGGCATAATACATGGCATTGATCGCCTCTTTGCGCTGCTCATCGCGGTGCATGGCGTCGAGATTTTGCTTCTGCAAGAAGAAAAGCACCAAGGCGATAGCAACAAAAACTAAAACTACCACGAGTTCAATAAGAGTGAAACCAGATTTTTTGACTGTTTTATTCATACTCCCATTATACATGGAATTTTGGGTTTTCGCTGAGAGATTGATATAATTTCAATATGAAAGCTACTAAACAATATGTCTGTCAAAACTGTGGAGCGCGCTATAGCAAATGGGCTGGCCACTGTAATAACTGCGATGCATGGAATACCATCGTGGAGGATTTAGTAGTTGAGGATAGTTCGAGTACGGGTAAATTTGCTCTGGCGCAGGCTAAGAGTAGTGGAAAAACTTTGAGTTTTTCTAGTATTAAAGAGATTGCCGCTTCGGATGAAAAAGAGCGACTGAAGACCGAGTTTGGTTCCCTAAATGAAGTACTGGGCGGGGGGATTTTGCGCGGCTCAGTAATTCTCTTTGCTGGACAGCCGGGCATTGGTAAGTCGACAATTTTGATGCAAATTTGCGCGAAGATTGCCAATGGCCACAAAGTACTCTATGTTTCCGGAGAGGAATCGGCTGGACAAGTAAAAATGCGGGCCGTGAGACTAGGAGCAAATTCAGAAACTTTAAGTTTTGCGGCTTCGACTTCCGGCAATGATATCGCGAAGACGATTTCGGACGGCGAATTTGAATTAGTGATTGTGGACTCGATCCAGACTTTGGCGATTAACGAAATTTCTTCGGCGCCGGGGACGGTTTCACAAATTACCAATGCAGGTAATCTGATTATTCAGGCCGCAAAAAAGACCGATACAGCGGTGATTATTGTGGGGCACGTGACGAAGGAAGGCACCTTGGCGGGGCCGAAAGTTCTAGAGCACCTAGTGGATGTGGTACTAAATTTCGAAGGTGATCGCTATGGCGGTTTTAAGACTATTCGAGCGATTAAAAACCGCTTCGGTTCGACTAGCGAGGCGGCGATTTTCGAAATGACAGAAAAGGGCTTGCAGGAAGTGCAAAACCCTTCGGCGGCACTACTAGCAGAGAGGCAAAACACGGATGGTTCAATTATTTTAGCGACTTTAGAGGGTACTAGGCCACTGCTGGTAGAAATTCAAGCCTTGGTTTCGACTACGAATTTTGGCTACCCAAAACGTGCGGCTTCGGGTTTTGACCTGAATCGATTAAATTTGCTGATTGCGGTGATCGAGCAACGTACTAAACTAAAATTAGATGATAAAGATGTTTTCTTAAACGTAGTGGGTGGAATTAAAATCAAAGATTCCGCAGCAGACCTGGCAGTGTGCCTCGCGATTGCTTCAGCGGCGGCAGGACGGAAGCTCGGCGAAGATTATGTAGTGTTCGGCGAAGTGGGCCTAGGGGGAGAAATCCGCTCGGCTTTTCGACCAGACCAAAGAATTGGTGAAGCAAAAAAATTGGGCTTTAAGCACGCAATTGCACCAGCGACAATTCATGATAAGTTCGTAATTCCAGTCAAAGATTTACGCACGACTTTAATTAAATATGTGAACGAGTAGAATACGAGATGCGAATTTTAGGAATTGACCCAGGCACAGGAATTTGTGGTTTTGGCGTAATCGAAGTAAAACAGACTGGTCGCGCCAAAATGATTGATAATGGCGTGATTGCCACGCCGCCACACACTCCACTTTCAGAGCGTCTACTTGATATTTACGAATCAATGCACGAAATTATTAAGCTAAATAAGCCGGATTGTGTGAGTATCGAAAAACTCTTCTTCACCAAAAATATAACGACCGGTATTTCGGTGGCAGAGGCGAGAGGGGTGGTGCTTTTGGTTTGCAAGCAGCATGAATTACCAACCTTCGAATATACACCAAACGAAATCAAAAAGACCATGACCGGCTATGGCTCAGCTGATAAAAAGCAAATGCAGGAGATGGTAAAACTGCATCTGGATTTAACTAGTGTACCAAAACCGGATGATGCGGCAGATGCTTTGGCGGCCGCGATCACCCATTCTTTGATGCATCGGTTTTAGAAGATTTATAGATAAAAAACACCTGCAAGCACAGGTGTTTTGTAAACTAAAAATTATTTAGCGATGACTTCGTCGATGATGCCGTAATCCTTGGCTTCTTCAGCAGACATCCAATTATCACGGTCCATATCTTTGATGATTTGGTCGACTTTTTTACCAGTATTCTTAGCGAGAATTTCAGCGAGGCGTTTCTTCAAGAAAATACCTTCTTTGAGCATAATTTCCTGATCGGTAATCTTACCCTGAGTACCAGAACTTGGCTGATGAATCATCACGCGAGCATTCGGCAAGGCAAAACGCTTACCCTTAGCGCCACAGCTGAGTAACATGGCACCCATGGAGGCCTGGAGGCCGATGCCAATAGTTTGAACATCTGGCTCAATGTAATTCATGGTGTCAATAATAGCAAGACCATCGTAGACAGAGCCGCCTGGAGAATTGATATAAAGCTTGATATCTTTCTTAGGGTCTTCATGAGCGAGAAAGAGGAGCTGGGCCACTACAAGATTAGCAGTATGAGCATTGACGTCCTCACCGAGAAAGATAATGCGGTCGTTTAGGAGCCTGGAGTAAATATCATAAGAGCGCTCGCCACGATTGGTGGTTTCAATGACGGTCGGTACGAGATAATCTTTGGGGTTCAAATTAGTTTGCATAGTAATTTCCTTTCCTTATTTTTGAGATTCGAGTTCATTAGAAACTGCGTTGGAGTTAATCTGATTCATTAGCTGATTTTCGAAAAGCACATGGTTGTTATATTCGGTAATTTGCTGGTTTATGGCGTCGATGGATTGCTGAATACTCTGATAAGTAGCTTCATGACGATTGATGCGCGCCTCCAGAACAGCGCGTTCGTTTTGATAGCGCCAACCAGAGATTTGACCGGATTCGACACGTCGATTAAAGTCGAGAATCAACTGATTTAAAGCATTGGTCTCATTATTGTAGACCTCAGTTTGCTGATTAATAGTAGCCTGCTTGGCGTCGATTTCAGATTTTAGTGAAGTAAGTTTATCATTAAGCTTTTGAAAAACGGAGTGATATTGCTGATTAAAATCTGTGATGGTCTGGCGGTGCTGAAAATAGGCGGCGTAATGTTTTTCGAGATATTCCGATAGCTCAGCGACTTCGGTGCCGAGACGTGAATGTAATTCGTCATAAAAATCGTCCTCAGAATAACTCTTGATCGAGGTGCGGATTTCATGATCAGCCGGGAGCTTATCGTAAGCCTTTTTGATTTCCTCGTTCAAGTGATCTTTTTCCCAAAAGGGGACGCGCTGATAAACAGCATGAAGCATTTCGTGAGCCGTAGTCACCTCGATTACCCCTGGGAGGTCGTTCGATTCGACATGATAAAGATAAATACGATCATTATCGTGGATATAACAACCCAGGACGTAAACTTCATGATTATGAGAATGACAACTCTGATTAAAGGCCTGTTTTTCCTGCAAAGCTGGATGAGTAGCAAGTAGGGTTTTCGAAGCTTTTTCCGTAAGATTAAGCTTCTGAACGTAAGGCTTCAAGGTGTCAGAGATTTGAAAATCATAACCCTTAATATCATCCTGCAGGCAGATAAAGGCAAAGGCGCCAGCGAAAAGTGTACCAAAAATCACAAGTCCGCTAAGCAGGTCGGCGAGTGCCGGACTGCGCCGATGAGTTTTAGCGGAGACTTCTGACGGTGAATTTTCCATATTATTTTTCAGTACTTTCGATCTTTAATTTAAGCTTATCACCTTTTAGACTAATTTGGGCGATTTGTCCTGGCAAAATTTCTTCCGCAATAATCGCGTCAGAGAGTAAGGTTTCCAAATTATCTTCGATAGCTCGGCGTAATGGCCTGGCACCATTTTTAGGATCAA
>CAUTXD010000026.1:0-6203 GCA_963542535.1 uncultured Candidatus Saccharibacteria bacterium | reverse complement strand
CCAGCGCAGCCAGAAACTAGAATCATATCAATATTCTTATTATAGATAGAGTCTAGATACATGGCTTGCCCAGGTGTTTTGGCTTTCAGGAAGGGCTTCTGTTTGCTGCTTAGGTAGTTATTAAGGTGGACGATTTTATCTTCATCTCCACTAACATCTAAGCGTCCAATATTCCAGAACTTTCCTCTACTGTAATTGATTTCTTCGTAATCGGAACCGTCTTCACAGCTGAACTCGATGAATTCATTAGGGGTCAAGAGCGGTTCATTCGGCATGCGTTCTTCCCATTCCTCTAAGGTAATAAAGCCACCTTTTTGCATGAAATTATTGTAGAGGTCTGGTGGAATGACGCATTCGCGTCGGCCAGTGAACTTAAACTTGGGGTCGGTTTCCAGCGGTAAGGTTTTAATGTTATGTGCCATGGCACAGACACGCATTTCTTTGTCGTTGGTCACTAAATGAATCTTTTTGTTCAGAGCCTCTAATTCGTTCTTAACCTGCTTGGCCTTTACTAGGCAGAAGGCTAGGTTGAGAGTCTGTAAGAAGATTCGTTCATCCATGTTGACTGGTTCAAAATCCCAGTCAGTAACGGCAGATTCGGTGCTTTTAATAACCATAAAAGCACGGCTGCAGTTTTTGAAGGCAATTTGATTACCAATGTCAAGATTAGGATCGTGACCAAGTTTAGAAGATTCATCAGCTATAACCGACTGCAAGAGCTCGTCGATTCGGCTTAAAACCTTGCCGGCGATGAAGCTGCGTTCGGAAGATTCGGCGCGAAAACTTTTCAATTCATGAAGCACAGTGTCAGGTATCACGATACATGAGTTTTTCAGGTCGATGTTTTCAACAGCTAACTTCTTAAACCCGTTTTTGGTGGGAATAATATCGGGGTTATCAATAATGATATTAGTATCGATAACGTAATATTTTTCCTTGGGTTCGGTGGAAAGATAAGCCACAGGTTCTGCACTTGAGATGCTTCCAGAGGTCTTCTCATTAAGACTTGTTTGAGCACTGAGTATACTTTTAATTTCACTCATAACTATCTCCTTTTTAAGGTACGAGAAATACGTTTTAGGTATTTCTGTGGGGTGGGACTTGGATTTTTGAGGTCCAAGAATAGAGGTGCGTCCTCTATTAGGCTAATTATTGCATATTCTTCTAAGAATTCAAGAGGAAACCTGAGTTAACATCTCAAGTATTGCACTTGAGGGGTTAGAGTGGCAAACAAGGGGAGCAATGAATCTAGATGTGTATTTTTGAGGATGGATTAAAATGGGGTATTAAGATAATTGACGGTAGAGTTTGAGGAGTTTTTTGATTTGATGAGATTGAAGATAGGTTTTTTCGCTGGCCGCAAGATTTTGGCTGAGTTTTTGAATAAGTTCTGGTTGGTGGTGGATTTTAAGTAAAAGTTCCGCCATAGCGCGAGGTGCTGGAGATTTGGCGCAGAGGCCGCCATGATTTGGTACAATTTCGGTCATATCGGGGTCGGCATAAATGACTGGAAGATTGCAGGCGGCGGCTTCTAGAATAGTGAGGCCCTGTGTGTCGAACTGGTAGGAATTAATAATGGAAAGATGCTGATCTTCGGTGTATTTTTGAAGGATTTCTTGGTGCGGGATGGTGCCGAGAATCTTAATGGATGCTTCATCAAAGTGTTTTTTGCAAAATTTTTGCACTTTAGACATCTGGTTGCCGTCGCCGATAATGGTAAAAATAAAACGGAAATTGGGTTCAAGTTCATGGGTGATTTGGAGTGATTCCAAAAATGGTAAAATGCGTTTTTCTTTCGAAAGACGAGAAAACCAGAGAATGCGAAGTGGTTCGTGATTCTGGTAGGTGCGGATCTTAGGGGTGAAATTTGTAATTTCCTGATCATTAATGCCGTTCGAGATGACAGAAATTGGGCGGGTGACACCGAAAAGTCGAAGTTTTTTGGCAAAATGGGCGGAGGGGGTGATTACCTGGTCGGCCAGATTGGCTTGGCGAGTCATCATTTGCCACATCTCACGACGCGCGATGGTAGGCGCGAGGTTTTTGATTTCGGTGTTCTGATAATTGAGACTTGGCGATTTTTTTAGCTCTGGATTTTGATAATCTGACTTAGGGGATTTCTTTAAGATTGATTTTAGGGTAGTGCGATGAATTAGATTGATCCCAGTAGCGGCTAGGGTCTTAAAGGGGTGCGGTACATTAATGGCGATAGCCATATCTTCGCGACCGTGCATGGTTTGGACGGTTTTAATGTGATATTTTTTAGCCAAAATCAGGCCAGCCATACTGGTGGTAGCTTCGTAATGAATGTGAAAAAGATCAAAGGATTCGTTGAGATTAGGGTATTTTTTTTCGATGAAGCGTACGACTTGCTTGGCCCACTTGGAAAAAGGGGCGCCATTGATTAGGAATTTGGCGGTAGGCACAAGAATAATATTTGGGTCATGATTGGCGCCAAATTTGGATAAGGGATTTTCAAAATCTTGATGAGTGCCTGGGCAAAAAATCGTAACTTGGTGGCCAAGTGCTTCTAAGCTGGCTTTTTGAGCGCGAATAGAGGACGGAATACCGCCAGGAATGCCAAGAAAAACATCGGTAAAAATCGCGATACGAAGTGATTTGGTAGGTTCGGATTGAATGGGGTTTAATCGGGTAGACTCCGATTTTACAGGTTCGGAATTTTTGAAATTTTCGAGGTTTTGAGAGTGAGGGTTTAACATGTTTTTGTGGTATCTTATCTCATATATGAGATATTTAATTAAAGTAAATCTTTGGTACGATTGATGGATTTGCGTGGGCCATTCTTGCGGTCATTATGGAAAGAAAATTTTAGTGGAGTGCCGAGGAATGGGAATTTTTCACGAATACAGCGTTCGAGATAACGTTTGTAAGACCAGTGAAGGAGCTCCATTTCGCGACCATGAATGACAAACCATGGTGGGCAGGTGTCGGTCTGGGTGATGTATTGGAGTTTTGGATGGGTATTTTTTAGTCCTGCTGGTGGATGAGAAATTACGGCTTCGTTCAGAACTTTATTGAGTTCAGAAGTCTTAAGCTCGGTATGGCGAGCCAGATCAACTTTGGTAATAAGTTCGAATAGCTTGGTGACATTTTTGCCAGTTTCGGAACTGGTAATAATCACTGGAGCAAAAGATAAGAAATTAAAATCGTGCTCTAGGTTATCAAGAATGTTATCGATTTGTGAAAGTTCAGTCGGTTTAGATTTGTCGGAAATAGTAGAAACTACAGGGGTGGAATTGTCGAGCAGGTCGGATTTAGTGATGACCAAAATTACACTTTTTCCAGCTTCGATGATTTGACCAGCAAGAGATTGATCGAGCTTAGAACGTGGTTCGGTGGAATCAATAAGCAAGAGACAGATATCGGATTCTTCGATGGCGGAAAGAGTGCGAATGGCAGAAAATTTTTCGATGCCGACTTCGCGTTTGCCTGGTTTACGGAGACCAGCAGTGTCGAGGAATTCAATGGTCTGACCTTTGAATTTAAGTTCGAGGCGATTGATGTCGCGCGTGGTTCCCTGTTTGGAGCTGGTGATGGCCTGTTGTTTTTGGCCAAGACGATTGAAGAGACTGGATTTACCAACGTTTGGACGACCGATTAGGGCGACTTTAATGGTAGTTTCAGTTTTAGCTTCAGGATCAGCTTCGTTGGTGTTTGGATAAGAATTTAATTCACGAAAAATACGGGATTTAAGATCTTTAATTCCCTGTCCGGTAGTGGCAGAAGTTTGATAAGTTTCGTCTGCTTTTATACCAAATTTGATATATTCGGCAAAAGGTAGAGATTCTTTCAGGTCGGATTTATTGAGCACCAAAAGGACTGGCTTACGAGATTTGAGCGCCATGCGGGCGATATCTTTGTCACGAAAATCTGGATATTTAGTAGAGTCGACGGTTAGCAAAATTAAATCTGCAGAATCGATGGCATCTTCGATTTGATCCTGGATGGAAGCTTCGAAATCATCTTCAGGATTTTTCAAACCAGCAGTGTCGATAAGAGTAAAAGCTTGATCAATCGTCGCCACCACACTATCACGAGTCGTGCCAGCCTCACGCGCCACAATGGCAATATTTTTGTGTGCCATGCGATTTAATAGGCTGGATTTACCAGCGTTAGTTTGGCCGATAAGGGCGACAATTGGAAGCTTTTTCATGCGTTATATTATAACATCGAAAATAGAGTCTGTAAAGAAAAAGCCTGAACTAACATCTCAAGTGCAACACTAACCAACAAAAAGAGACCTCAATCTAATGTCTAACTATAATCATCGTATTATCGTCATAGGCAGAAGAATGGTTAATTTTATTATATTCAGCTTGGGTATAGTAGCCAGAAACTCGTTCTTCCCCACTATCGATAGGCTCATCTAAACCATCCTCATATTCGGCAATTGCGTGACGAATTACTGGGTTCGAGGCGTGATAGTGTGTCATGGCTGGCGGAATAAAGAATCCGTCCATATCTTCGCATTCTTGAATATCTTTAAATCGTTCGTCGGTAGACGGTCGAAATTCAAACGTATGGACATCTTCTAGCAGAGCCTCAGCAAGAGCAACTGGACGACCGGCATACTCCTCAGAGATTATATCCCAATTCGCAAGGTCTTCCGTAAATACGCGAGCCGTCCTAGCGCCACGACTCATAGCTTTATTCAAGAATAGCGCAATATCAAAGGAGCCGATATATTCTGGTCGTTCCATATCTTCAATGAGAGGAATGGAGTCTGAGATTTGCGAGAATACGCTCCTCATCATTAAAGCTTTCAGAAACAGCCGACTACTTATGTCATCACCGTCATAAGGATGCTCAAAATAGGTAGCGCGAATAATGTTTTCTTGAAAATCATTGTAAGCAAAATTACTGACAATGAGTTTGCCATCTTTAACCAAACTTTGATTGACTGTAAAATCACGAGTTCTAAAATAGTGGTCTAGAGTATCATTTCCGACACCATGATCAAAAACATAGTCATCTGGCATAAACTTGTGCGAGAGCTCGTCTAGAGTATCATAATCAACTTCGCTATTACCATCTTCATCAGTAATATTTATAAGATCGATATCGCGAATAGGTTCACGCTCACCAGTTATAATTTCCCTTGCTATACTACGAGCCACGCCACCCATAACGGCAACGCCATGCGGTAATTCGCTGAGGAAAGAATAACGCTCTAATATTTTCGCCGGCAAAGGAATCTCTTGGAGTGTTAATTTTTCTTCATCGAAATCAGCACGTTCCTCGCCGTAATCATCATCGTAACCGTCCTCGTAATCATCCTCCTCGTAGTACTCACCGTCGCCATAATTGTCCTCTTCGTAATAATTATTGTAGTCAGTATCGTCCTCTTGTTTGCTAGTAACGCGAGATA
The DNA here is from genome assembly GCA_963542535.1 of uncultured Candidatus Saccharibacteria bacterium. Lineage (GTDB taxonomy): Bacteria > Patescibacteriota > Saccharimonadia > Saccharimonadales > Saccharimonadaceae > Nanosyncoccus. The sequence goes on along the minus strand of CAUTXD010000026.1, from coordinate 814 downwards.
GGCCATTGACGGCCAATTCTGCAATATCTGGATCAGATTCTGGCTCATTTTCAAACGATTCTGGATTACTACGCAAGAACTCACTCATAAATAAACCTCCGAAGAAGTTTTTATTTTGATAATCATAATACAATTATACTATTTTTAGAGATTTCTAAAACTTGGAATTTGAATTAACATCTCAAGTGTTATGCTTGAGGGGTTAGAGTAGCAAGCTGAATCGAGTATATAAACATACTGTTCGGCGAAGTAGAGTTTTGATAAGTAATTTCAATGCTGATTTTTTGCTGATTTTTGATTTTGCTTATGATAAAATAGAGGTATGTCAAAAATCACTTTCTCTCATAATTTTTTGTGGATAAGTTTTCGAAGGAACTTTACTTTTTTATTAGGACTTTGTCTATCGATTTTTATTTTTAACTTTAATTCTGCTTCTGTTTTTGCTCTGTATACTCCGACACTTTCTGCTTCCGTGGATCAAGCGAATTTGCAGGTGAATGGTAATTCGGTGATAAATTCTACAGATAAGACTGCAGAAGTTCCATTAAATCTTATCGTTAATACAAATAATAAAACTGGCTACACAGCAACACTAAATTCAGAAACAGATGAAACGGCTCTAGTGAATACTGGATCGACAAGTGGCACGAAAATTAATTCAATAAGCGCAGATTTGCCATTAAATAATTTACCAAATAACACTTGGGGCTATAAGTTTGGGGCGTCCACAAATTATGCACCGATTCCAGCACTTTCTACTCCAGCACAAATCTTGCAGACTACAGGAAAAACAAACGGCAACGAATCGAATCAA
>CAUTXD010000025.1:0-6347 GCA_963542535.1 uncultured Candidatus Saccharibacteria bacterium | reverse complement strand
GACCAATTAATAATATCATTAAAGCGGTCTTCACCCGAGACTAGGTGCTGATCCGCCGAGAAGGCACGCACATTTTTATTCATAAAATATGGTAAGCTAGATTGATAAAGTGCAATCGATGGCACCTCGTCGAGCCAGATTTCAAGGAATTTACGGTATTTGGCGTCGCGCAGCGAGGTGTCAATCGTATTTCTAGCACTAAGAATCAAGTTCGAAACCGTAGCGTTCTTATAATTACTGAGATTATAGCCATTTTCGGTGGCTTCAGCCGAGTGATAATAAGGTACCACATCTGGGTCGGCACCCATGGCGATTTCATAAATCAAAATGTCGTAATTGCGTGGACGGAGAACATTAAGCGTGAAATCCTGAGAAGCTTCGTAGGCCGCAACTTGGTTTGGCACACCAAGGGATTTTAACTGTTCACCGAGGCGATTAGCGATTTCTTCCATATATTTATCGCCCTTGACCGTAACGATACGAAGATCGGTACCAAAATATTCGGGTTTATTAGCCTTAAAATTATCAAGCTTAGACTTAGCTTCGGTAACATTAGTAGTAGCGGCCTCTGGGAAAGACAGGGTCTTGGCCTGCTGTTCGGTGATCGGGAATTTGAGCGCCTGTTCACCGTTTAGTCCAGATAAGAGATTGCCATAGTTCAAACCTTGACGAAGTGCTTGGCGGAAGGCTTTATCTTGAATCGCGGTATTAGAAGTAGAAGTAGTATTAAGAAAGGCAAAGACGCCATAATTAACAGTGGTTTGTTGCTCCTTGAGGCTTTTTTCATTGAGAAGCTCCGTAGTGTAGCGAGACGGAAGGCTACCAGTAGCAGTAATAGAGCCCGACTTCAGTGAAGCTTTAATCGCGTCAGTGGTCAAGAAAGCATGGATAGAAAAACTATCAAGCAGAGTCTTTCCCTTGTAATAATTTTGGTTACGGTTCAAATAGACTATCCTTTCGCCTTCATTGCCGATGGTTTGAGTAGCCTTAAAGACAAAGGGACCAGAAGAAATTGGCTTAGTGAATAGCTTATGTTCGTTCAATTGTTCCGGTTTCGCATCTTTCAAAATATGTGCTGGAAGGATGGGAAAATTCAAATTACTTTCGAAAAAAGCATTAGTATTTTCGAGCTTAAAAACTAGTGAACCATCTTCGGATTGACGTACGGTGACACCATTTAATTTATTACTGAAGTTCGATTTTAGAGAAGCACTCTTAATCGTATTGACTGTATAGAGCACATCTTCAGTAGTAAGGTCGTCACCGTCCGACCATTTCAAATTCTGGCGCAAACGCACTGTCCATTCATCGCCAATAGTATTACTAGTGATGGTTTCGGCCAGACCTGCACCGGTATGACCAGAGTAATCTACCTCAGCGAGACGAGCAAACATCAGACGAGAAAGAGCCTCCTCCGAGAAAGTAGTGGCAAAAAGCGGATTCATGGAGTTAATTTTGCCCAGAGTACCTTCGGTGAAATTACCACCATCGGTGTAGGTTTCCACGGCGTAAGATTCGGAATACCAAACTGATTGGACAGTAGCAAAAAGCAGAATAGCTAAGATCAAAAGCACCCATTCCAGGACAAAGAGGCGGACATTTTTCACATGCGAAATATGACCAATCAAGTTCTCCTTGACGTGCTCTTTACTATTTTCGCTGATTTTGCGACCAAAGAGCGTAATTTTTTTGGAAATTTTTTGACTACGTTTTTTGAGGGTCTTATTCATAATTTAACTAATGGTAGGTAGCAAAAGCATACCTAAGATTGAGGCAACGAACATCACGACCAATACCACGGTGGCATTAAAGAGGGATTTTTCGAGACCTCGACGAGTGGTGTACAATTCACCACTTGCACCAAAACCTGCACCGAGAGAGGCGCCGCGTTGTTGCAATAAAATAAGGAGCATGGCGAGAACGGCCGAGATAAGACTTACACTTTCGAGGATACTTCCAATATTCATAATTTAATTATAGTCTGGAATAACGAAATTAACAAGACTTGTCAGGACACTCATGAGTAACCATGACCAGACTAGCTGAATACCAGAGATAGAGATATGTGGAACCAAGTGTACGACCAACCACAACATTGCAATGTTGAGCACCAGGTTAAAAATCCCCATAGTGAGTAAAATCAGAGGTAGAGCGAAAATAGTTAAAATTGGCTTCACGATGGTTTGAACCACAGAAAGGACGAGGCCAGCAGTGACAAAAACCCCGAAAGTATCAACCCCTTGATCGACGCGACCAAAAAGTTTGACACAAACCCACATTAAGAATGAGGAAACAATCCAACGCAGGATGAAAAACTTAATTTGCTTTTTTATCATAAGCCTATTATAGCACGATTTAACGCGATTTTATTTAAACATGCGCTTATTGCGGAGCTGACGATGAAAAGTAATAGCAAAACGATGCGCCTCTTCATCGATACGTGCGATAAGCTTAGCAAGATGCGATTCATTAGAGAAAACTTGGCTGGAAAAACTCATAATCCCCTGATTGACGTGCGGGATAATTAAATTAACATCGGCATTTCTAGTGTGGTCACCAGATTTATTGCGGCCGATAGCGGGAATTTTAGCCTCGATTAACAGAGGTAGCACAGCGCGAAGCTGCAAGTCGGAGCCGTCCAAAATAATCAAATCGGGATATTCCCATTCCTGGTGTCTGAGACGGCGCGTCACTACCTCACGCATGCTAGCGGTGTCGTCATTTTTACTACTACGGATCTTAAATTTACGGTAATCCGCACGACTCGCCACCCCATTTTTAAAAACTACCATGCTGGCCACGGTATCGGAGCCAGAAATATGAGAAATGTCATACCCCTCGATGCGACGCGGTACTGATTCAAGATTAAGGAGTTTCTGGAGCTGCAAAAGTGCCTGGTCAGAAGACAAATCGAGAAATTCCTTGTCAGAAAAAATAATTTTACGCTTCAAGCCTTTCAAACCAAAATATTCATCACGGAGCCTCGCGGCCATTTCGAATTCACCGAGCGAGGCGTGGCGGTGCATGTCGCGCTCAATTTCTTTCAACAAGTTGTCGCGGTCGCCATTCAGATAACGAATGAGCCGACGGAGCTCAGTTTTGTAGGCTTTTTCGGTAGTTTTACCAATTTCGATACCTGGCGTAAGGCCGAGGTCGGTGTCGAGAGTTTTCTTGCCGTTGTAAGGTTTATCGTAATAAGGAAAAATCTTTCTTAATACTCGCAGCGCCTTAATGATAGTGGTTTTGGCATAAAAGGGGCCAATATAAGTCGCCTTGTCATCGAGCGGATTTCGCGTAATCGAGACATCCGGGACTGGCTGGTCCATATTAATACGCACGTAGCTGACGGTTTTATCGTCACGAAGTAAAATATTCCACTTCGGCATGTAGCGTTTAATCATTTCCGACTCGAGGAAAAGCGCATCCATTTCGGTGTCAACGATCAACCAATCGGTGTCATAAATTTCCGCCACTAAGGCTTCAGTTTTGGGATCTTTTTCGGTGTTTTGAAAATATTGACGGACCCGATTTTTTAAGACCGCCGCCTTGCCCACATAAATCACTTCCCCTTCGCGGTTTTTATGAAAATACACCCCAGGGCTACTGGGGAGTGTTTTCAGTTTAGCTTTGAGTTCCGCCGAGATCATTATTTTAATTATAAAATATTTTTGATTTTTTACAAAATCCGCCCTGTACTAACATCTCAAAGTGATGCACTTGAGGGGTTAGAGTAGGACACCTGGGTTTGATATCTTAGACCGTGATGCTTTTAGCTTATTAGATAAGGTTGGCGTCTTTTAAGAGTTTTTCGGCATCGGTGGTGTTTTGAAGGGGATTCTGGAGTGGGGTTTTCTTCATGATTTCCTCAAATTGATCGAGTTTCAAAATCTTGCTTAGGCTATCAAAGATCGGAGTGGACTCAGCTGGGACTTTAATTTCCTTTTTCTTAGCATCTTTGAAACGCACCACGGCGTGGGTTTGATCGAGCTCTTTTGAATTCTTTTGATTAGGAGTGGCAAAGATTAGCCCCTTGACATCGCCCGTAAAAGTATCGATACCCACGACAGCATTAGCGGTACCCTTAATCTCTTGGACATATTTATCATAATCCTTGACGGTTTTATCCTTCAAAACACCCTGCTCTTCCTCTTCATAAGAATTTGGGGCAAGAGAATAGGCATTCGAGAGACACTTCGAAATTTCGGTATTTTGGGAAGCTTTATTGGCAGCCTCGAGGAAGCGACTGAGTTTATTATCGTTAAAAGTAATGCGGTAGAGTTTACCGAGACCACTCGAAAGCTTGGCGTAGCTAGCAGACTCTTCACTACTTAATTCAGTGAAATTGGCAAATTCATTGTCGCGATAAAGCTTAGCCATGAGGTCGGATTGCTGGTCAAGAGTCTTACCGATATTTTGAGTCACACAAGAGAGCGTGTCGGCAATACCATTCTGTAAAACTTTTGGTAAGGTAAAGCCTAGCGCACTACCTACGCCCGCAATGATTTCCTCAGCATCGATACGTTGCCATTTATTTTTAATTTCCATCGCAAAATCATCGAGAGATTTTTGCATTTCTGAGTTAATTTCTTTTCCCGAACCCTTCAGTACGGCGGTCAAACTATCCTTCAAATGGTCGAGTTTCAGGTAAATTTTGCCATCTTCGGCCAAAATCCCCTCTAAACCTAGCAAAATTGGAGAATTGTCACCCTTCATAGTGAAATTCAGGGTGGCATGGACGGCGGCAGAATTTTCCGTGCTACCGCGACGCAAACTAACGCGAAGATCAGCCTGCTGGATTTGACTTTCGCCCTTGGTATTTAGAGCGTCACCGGTAATGAATTGCTGAAATTCAATATCGGAACCACTAACTTTGTGGAAGATTTTAGAAAAAGTACTGGCGCTAACGTTTGCGAAAAAGAAAAAGTAAACAAAGAGCGCGATACCGGCAACAATAAGTGCGGCAAGGAGACGGAGGAGGATTTTTTGAGTTTTGGTTTTTTCTTTTTTAGCTGGAGTTTCTACGTCGGCGTTAGCTTCGGTATTTTCGGAAGCGGGATCAGAATTAGATTCGTGGGTGGAACCAGAAGCAGATCCGGAGGTAGATTCAGTGGTAGATTCAGAGTTAGAAACAGCTTCAGTCGTGGATCCAGAAATAGGTTCAGAACTGGCGGTTGCAGTAGTATCTTCGATTAGCTCCTCGTAATTATTTTCTTTTAGGACTTCATCGAGAATATGGTCTTTGTTTTCTGAGATTTTGGTGTTTTCAGAAGCTTCAGTTTTTTCAGAGGCTTCAATATCTTCGGAAACTGAGACATTTTCAGAATCTTCGACACCTTCAGAATCTTCGATATTTTTAGAAGCTATGACGTCTTCTGCAACTTCGGCGGCTAAAATCGGATTTTCTACTGATTCTTCAGAGATAGAATCGGCCATATTATTAATCAAATCATCTGATAGAACACTGAAACTTTCGGTTTTTGGATTTTCAGTATCTACGCTTTGCGTTTTAGCTGGCTCTGTCGTCTGAGTGCCAAAATGCACACTATTCGCACTAACCCCAGTTTCTTTGATTTGATTTTTTGGGCCTGTTTCAATCGGATTGACCTCGAGGTCAAAATCGAATTTATCCGCCATGCTTCCCTTTCTCATGATTAAGTTTACTCAAATATTCCTCTATATTTTAGCATAAGTTTAATCAGAATAGGGCAAGAAAAAACTCCTCAAACAAAAAATCTCCACTCGAAGTGGAGATTTTCTAAGAATCCATCGATTAGGCGGCAGATTTTTTATGATTGAGGTTCAAACAAATCAGGTAGACAGCTACACCAGCGAGAAGCGCGGTAAAGACTAGGTCTTCTGGGCCAGTACTTGGGAGGTCAGAAGTGGCCTTAGTAGTACCGTTAGTAGTATTTGACGTAGTGGTAGTTTTATTGTTTTGGTACTGATCGGCTGGAGAAGCGGCAGAAATCTTATTGGTTTGGCCTTGATTGTTGGTCTTTTCAGATGACTTAGCTTCAGTTTTGGCCTCAGTCTTGTTTTCTGCTTTAGTCTCAGTCTTATTAGCTTTTTCTTCCTTAGACTCTTCGGTAGTATCGATTTTTTGTTGGCGGGACTTTTCAGCAGATTTGATAGCCGAAGTAATAATCCAAGCACCGAAAATCACTACGATAAAAGCGATAATAGTAGCGAAAACGATAATACGAAAACGTTTAGCGCGATTAGGTTGATTAGTTTGCATGATAATCTCCAATTAACTCTATGATTTATATCAATTTGGCTCATTATACCACTTTTTATGTTTTTTGTAAATAGCTTAACCGTAATCATTAAGATTTTGCAAAAAATTC
>CAUTXD010000024.1:0-6348 GCA_963542535.1 uncultured Candidatus Saccharibacteria bacterium | reverse complement strand
TTCTATTGCACTTTTTAGTCACTCGGTGGCTGGTGGGGGCTAGGTCGTGTGCAATGATTATTAAGGAGATGCATTCGTAAATATGCGTAGACTTAAACGTGAATCTTCGCGCAAAAAGTCGAAAATTCCTCCTGCCCCATGGCAAGAGTATATCGAATATTAGTCTTGAATAGTCAAAATTCAATCTTAAGGATTAATATTTGAGGACAAATATCGCTTTCCAGCGATATTTTTCTTGATTCTATAATTTGAAAAGTTGACGGGTTTATTATGTTATAATAGAGACTATGAGAAAACTGTCTGGAGAACTAAAACAACAAATCAATCAACATGTTACGGTCTCTGGTTGGGTAAATTCCAGGCGTGATCACGGTGGATTAATCTTCATTGACTTGCGTGACCACGAGGGGATTATTCAGCTGGTGATTACCCCGGAAAATGCCGAAAATTTTGCCATCGCCGAAAGCTTGCGCGATGAATTCGTGATTTCTGCTACTGGTCTAATCCGTGAACGCGACCCAGCTCTGCGTAATCCACATATTGCTACTGGTGACATTGAATTGGTCGTCGAATCTCTTACATTACTAAACCGTTCCGAACCTTTGCCGGTTAATACTCATGATGACGGTGTAGAATCCAGCGAAGAACTTCGTCTTAAATATCGCTATCTCGATTTGCGTCGCCCAAGTATGCTCCATACGCTTCGTCGTCGTGCGGAATTTTATCATTTTATGCGTGATTATATGGAGGCGCACGATTTTATTGAAGTTACTACCCCAATTTTGGCCAACTCCAGCCCAGAAGGTGCACGTGATTTTCTTGTGCCATCCAGACTTCGTCCAGGACAGTTTTATGCCTTACCTCAAGCTCCACAACAGTTTAAACAACTTCTAATGGTTGGTGGTATTCCTCGTTATTATCAAATCGCCCCATGTTTCCGCGATGAGGACCCACGCGCCGATCGTCTTTATGGTGACTTTTATCAACTTGATCTTGAAATGTCTTTCGTCGAAGAAGGTGAAGTAGTTCGCACTACCATGGAACCATTGATTAAATCTTTGGTCACTGATTTTGCTAAGAAAAAACTTCTCACTGAAGAAATTCCACGTATCCCATACCAGGAAGCCATGAATCGTTTTGGTGTGGATAAACCAGATTTGCGTTATGGTATGGAATTAATTGATCTGAAAGACGCCTTAAAGGATACCACTTTCAAGGTCTTCCAAACCGAATCCGTCAAAGCTATTTGCGTAAAAAATGGCGCCACTCTCTCACGCTCCCAAATTGATAATTTTACCGAAAAAGCTCGCAAACTTGGTGCCGGTGGTCTTGCCTATCTTGTGTATGAAAATGATGAAGTTAAAAGTCCCATCGCGAAATTCCTTACTGAGACTGAATTGGCTAAAATTAAGGAACTTACTGGTGCAGAAAATGGCGATGCTGTCTTCTTTGGCGCAGACTCACTCTCGAAAGTTAATAAGGTTCTCGGTCAACTTCGCATCGCTTTTGCCGATCACTTCAATTTGAAAGACGATAATCTTGTCGCACTTTGTTGGATTGTGGATTTTCCATTTTACGAATGGGACGAAGGGAAAAACAAATTAGATTTCGGTCACAACCCATTCTCAATGCCAAAAGGTGGACTCAAAGCTCTCGAAGCTGCCAAAACTGACGTAGAAAAACTTGCGATTGTTGCCGATCAGTATGATATGGTAATGAATGGTTTTGAAATTTGTTCTGGTGCTGTTCGCAACCACAATCCAGAGGTGATGTATAAAGTTTTCGGCATTCTCGGTTACGACGAGAAATATGTCGAAGCTCGCTTCGGCGGCATGTTGAATGCCTTTAAATTTGGTGCACCTCCACACGCTGGTTGTGCTTTCGGTATCGAACGTATCTTCATGGTATTAAATGACAATAAAAATATTCGTGATATTGTAGCCTTCCCGAAGAATGGCTCTGGTGTGGATCTTATGATGAGTTCACCATCCGTAGTTGATCCAATTCAACTTGAAGAGGCTCATCTCCAAATCGTGGAGGATGAGGAATAGAATATGAGACTGGTTTTCGTACAAGGCGGTTCTCGTATTAAAAGAGATCAGAACGATAATTTATATATTGATGGAAATCTCAATGATAAGATTTTTCAGCGGTACTTGAACTACTGTGATGAGCTGACTGTATTCCTTCGCGAAGAATCTAAAATATACGATGAATGTACTGCAAAGCAAAAATTCAACGCTATTACTAAAAATCCAAGAATAAATTTTGTTACAACACCCGACTTAGTGGTTCCTAAATCCCGTATTTTTAGTCTTAAAATTCGTAATCAAATCAGATCAGATCTAAAAAAATCGATTGAAAATGCTGATAAGGTCATAGTCCGTAGTCCAGGTAATTTTTATACTATTAACGCAGCAAAAATTGCAAAAAAATTACATAAGCCGCTACTAGTCGAAGTTACCGGATATATCTATGATGGTTATCGTTATCACGGCACCAAGCTTGGTCCTATTGTTGCTAGGTACTATGATAAGGCAGCGCAGCGAATTATTCGAGACGCCGATTTTGTTTTGTATGTTACGGAAAGATTCTTGCAAAGTCATTATCCAACGAATGGCAAGCAATTAGGTTGTTCGGATGTCGAAATTCCTCAGCTTGATCCACAAGTTTTAACTAAGCGTCTGCAAAAGATTGGTAAAAATAATGATGTTCTAACTTTAGGTACGATTGGTTTCCTTCATATTCGATGGAAGGGGCAGCAAGACGTAATTAAAGCTATGAAAAGCCTTAAGGAAAAAGGTTTTAAATTTAAGTATCAACTTGTGGGAATAGGAGATAATTCTTATTTAAAAAATCTGGCACATGAACTTGGCCTTGAAAAGGAAGTAGAATTTATTGGTGGTCTTCCACATGATGAGGTAATTAAGTGGTTAAAAAATATTGATATTTATATACAACCAAGCTATACGGAGGGTGTATGCCGCGCTCTCGTCGAAGCTATGTCTATGGCTTGCCCGACCATCACCTCCGATGGTGGAGGAAATATTGAGCTGTGTAATCCAGGTTTTGTTTTTTCAAGAGGCAATATTCAACAAATTGAAAAAGCTCTTGTAAAGATGGATAAAGAAATGCGAAAGAAATATGCTCAAGTTAATTTTGAGCGCTCGGCAAATTATGCAAAAAATATACTAGACGAAAAACGCGACCAATTCTATTATCAATTTAGGGACGGAAAATAATGACAGAAACAGCCCTAATTCTTTCAATTATTATTCCCGCATATAATGTAAGCGAAACAATTTGTTAGGCCGTTTCTTCTGTGGCCAATTAAAATTTTCATAGCTATGAATTGATTGTTGTTGATGATGACTCTGCTAATAATACTTTAGAAATTTGTCAAAAATGACTTTAGAAAAATCCTAAAATAAAATCCTTTCAAAACCAAATGGTGGCGTATCAAGCGCAAGAAATTATGGGCTTGATCGTGTGATTAGTAATGCGATGTTCGTTGATGCTTATGACACCATATGTCCAGGTTCTATTGACGCTATCTATAAAAATATAGAAAAGATGAATAATCCAGATCTCATTTTGTGCGATATTAAAACGAACTATTTAACGTCTAAAAACGACGCTCAATTAAAAATAAAGAATTATCAGCAACTATTCTCTGCGAAATTTTTTACTCTTCTGTCCTTAATTTTGTTATATTGGCTGCACTTTCCCTTAGTGTCTTATTCTTCGGCTATAAAAAATTAATAAAAAACGAAGTTAAAATTTTGCATGAAAAATTTAATAAAAAGCGAAGTCAAAACATTACAGAAAAAATAATAAAAAACAAAATCCAAGCATTGCATAAAAAATCCGGCACCAAGGCCGGATTTTTCTAGGCGGATGGAAATCTTAGAAAAGCATTAAGCTTGCAAAAATTCCAACAGCTAAAATTACTCGATAAACACCAAAACTTGGAATGGAGTTTTCTTTCTTGAAGTACTTCATTACAATTTGTAGTGCGATTAAGCCAGAGATAAAAGCGACAAGATTTGAAAGTAGAAGCATACCTAAATTACTGGCAATATAAGCTCTCGATGAACTTGAAAGTAGAGATTTTCCACAAACTGCAATCATGATTGGCAGGCTAGCTAGGAAAGAATATTTAGCTGCAGACTTTGAATCAAGACCCATTACGCGGCCAGTAATAATCGTTGATCCAGAACGTGAAACACCAGGAATCAAGGCAAAAGTTTGTGCAAGACCGATCATTAAAGCGCGGCCAGGAGTTAATTCATTTTCGTCTTTTAGCTTGGATAAATGTGGTAGTTTATTAACAAAAATCATGATTAATCCCACGAAGCCCATTGCAAAACCAATCGTGGTTAGGCTGGAAAAAAATGGTAATTTTTCGATGGCCTTCGAAAGTAACAAGCCGATAATCCCAGCTGGAATCGAAGTGATTAAGATATTTAGTGCAAGTTTATAATCTTTTTTTACAAATACACGTTGCAAAATTTCCCAAATCGTTTGGCGGTAATAGAAAAGTAACGCAAAAAGCGTACCAAAATTAATTAATTCCAAAAAGAAATGAAAATCTTCCGCACGTCCACCCGCACCCAAAATGCGCTGAGTGATTTCGAGATGTCCAGAGGAAGACACCGGAATAAATTCAGTAATACCTTGTACAAGACCTAAGATGGTCGATTCTAAAATGTTCATAGTTTTATTATAGTCTCCAGCCCCCATCTTTACAATCTATGAAAATCATGTATAATATTTCACAAGTATATTAATCATTAAATCGTTTTAAACAGGAAACTATAATGCCGATTATCAAATCTGCAAAAAAGGCAGCTCGTCAAGCAGTCAAACGCACTGCAAAGAATCAACAGATTAAGAAGTTCATCAAGAACGCTCTTAAAGCTTTCAAGGCTAACCCAACTGCTGAGAATCTTTCCAAAGCTCAATCTGAATACGACAAGGCTGCTAAAAAAGGCCTCATCAAGAAGAATACCGCTTCTCGTCGTAAGGCTAGCTTAGTGAAAATCGCTAAGGCTTCCAACGGTGCTAAGGCAGAAACTGTCAAAAAAGCTACCGCCAAGAAGGCTACTGCAAAAAAGACTGTCGCTAAGAAGACTACCGCTAAGAAGACCACCAAAAAGGCTGCTTAGTAAAAAGACCTCTCCGGAGGTCTTTTTTGATTTAGATTTTTTATTCTAGGATTCAGTAAAATCCTTAGAAACTTTCAGTAGAAAACTTAGAATTCAGTAAAATCCTTAGAAACTTTCAGTAGAAAATTTAGAATTCAGTAGAACTTTTAGAGATCCTCAGTAAAAACCCTTCCAGTAGCGTCCAGGGTTCTTTACTAAAATCGGTAGATTTCACCAAGACATCAATCTTCGCTAATTCCTTCAGAATAGCACGGGCTTTTTGCGGATTTCGCTCTAGTAAGTCACAAGCCTTTTTCGTCCAAGCTCCAATCGTGGCATAGGGATCATTATCTGCCTCGATTGCTTGCAGATTTTTTACCGCGCGCCTGCCGTCCGTCATGGCCAAATCAAAAATTCGAAACACCGCATTACGATCCACTGCCTGCTCGGCTGCGGCAAAAGTTTTGAACTTGATCTCTTTATTAGTTTTCGCAAGCTTCACTAATTCTTTATAAACTGCGCCACGCTTATCTAGTTTGGTTTCAAGCAGAACAATTTTATGTGGCGTATTAATTAAGCTCGGCAACTTTTCCACCAAATCTTTTTTCAAAAATAAATCCTTAATCAAGATTCGACGTTCTGCTTCAAAAAATGTTACACCGAGGAAAATCGACTCAAGTTCTGCTAGATCGATATTATCCGCATCGATAATCTCGATTTTTTCGCCCAAAATCATCCGGGCTTTTTGCTCAGCTTTTTTGCGATCTTCGCCGTCGAAAATATAAATCATTTAAGCCCTAAAATTTCTTTTGGCAATGCGGACAAAGATGTGTACCTCGCCCCGCCACCTTAATTTTAACAATTTCTGTACCGCATCTTTCGCACGGTTCGCCTTCCCGACGAAAAACTTTGGCGAATTTGGTCAAATAATCACCCTTCGTGCCATCGGCTTTTACGTAAGTCGCCATCGTGCTACCACCCGAATCAATCGAGTTTTGCATCACCGTGCGCGCACCAATTAAAAGCTGATGAATTTCTTCATCGGTCAAACTTTCTACGATACGTTCCGGATGAATTTTAGCAAAATAAAGAGACTCGTCTGCATAGATATTACCGAGGCCACAAATTACTGTTTGGTCTAGAATAGTCGGTTTAATCAAAGCTTTTTTATGTCGCATCAAATTCTTTTTGAATTCTTCGT
>CAUTXD010000023.1:0-6417 GCA_963542535.1 uncultured Candidatus Saccharibacteria bacterium | reverse complement strand
AGACCGGCTAAGATTTTACGATTCGAAAGACGCACCAAAATCGGCGTCTTCACGAACTGTGAAAGCGCGTGAAAGGCTGTAGCCACAACCTCAGCATCGTAACCGATTGGTAAAGTATTGCGGCCAATGATATCAGCATCCATTTGATAAAATTCACGGAAGCGACCCTTCTGCGCACGCTCACCACGAAAATTGCGGCCGAATTGCGAAACACGAAATGGAAAAGCTAAATCATTTTGATGTTCAACCACGTAACGAGCTAGCGGCACCGTGTGGTCGAAACGCAAAGCCTGATCAGCGTCACCGGAAGTTTCTGCGGTTTTTACCACTTTATAAATTTGCTTCTCGGTATCACCGCCAGCCTTGGCAAGGAGGATTTCCGTACGGTCAATCATCGGAGTTTCGATATGATTGAATCCGTGGAGACGATAAACCTGCATAATTTGCGATTTTATTTGATCAAAAATGGCCTGCTCACGAGGTAAAAGCTCTTGCATGCCAGAAATTGGGGCAGTATTTATCTTTTTCATACTTTAATTATACCACGCACTATGCTATAATTTAGAGAAGTGGTTCTGTAGCTCAGTTGGTAGAGCAGAGGCCTGAAGAGCCTTGTGTCACTGGTTCAAGTCCAGTCGGAACCACCATTTTTTATAATACCGATTTTTTTATTATTTTACCCCTTTAGCTCATTATTAAATATCTTCACGATTTCAGAGGCTATTTTTTTTGATGATTTTTCCAGAAAATCGAATTACGGATGTCACTCTAATTCTATAATTTTGACTATTAATGCCCTACCGTACTAATTTGTCTATAATGCTATCAACTATGCTTGTAACGATATGTTTAACTCACAAAATCACAACTCCACTTCTATATGAAATTTCTTACCTACTTCTACAACTTTCTGTGTATTTTTTTCGTAGACAAAATATTTAATCCAATGTAGCCCATCATACGATTCGGTTTCATAATTAATAAACTCATTTGAGATAGAGCCCTCGATGCCGTTTTTACCTCTAGCTTTAAACAACTTTCCACGTCTATCCTCGGAACCTTCAGCATTTAGCACTTGCCACCTGATTGCATATCTAGATTTGTCGTATTCTGAAGCTATAAATTTAAGTTTTTGCCCTTTCCCAAAATACTGGTACCATATTCTGCTTTTAGTTGAAAAGAAATTTTTATTACACTCTCTAATTTCTCTTATCTTTAACGAGCCATCTAGTTCTATCCCAAAGCCGCGATGTCTTAACGATTCTAGGCATTCTGGATAATCCGATAAATTACTTGGAAAGTCGTCGCTTAGATATGTCTGTATTTTATTCAAATCAGGTATATCTTTCTTAAGTAATTCGTTTTCAAGCACCAAAAGACAATCCTGGAATGCAATTCGAATTTTATTACAGTTAGCAACTTCAATTTTTTTAGCTAAATTCTCATTGACCGTCGGTATATTTATAACAATTTGATTATATGGCAAACTAAAAACATCCACTATTTTTCGTAATGCTACAATCACATCTTCGGCATAAGATTGAGATTGATAATAATCCTTGCAAGCAATAGCCATTATGCATATTGACGGCAATTCGTTAGCTAGATTGGCGTAATCACGAATCCTTTTGAGGATAACTATTAAAGCCTGAAGAAATGGCTTATCACTGACATACTCAAAAAACCACTCTTTCAGTTTTTTAGTGTCGCTTTCAGACCAGTAATTTTCGCTTCTCTTGGCGACATATCTAAATGCCCCATAAAAACAAGATTTTATGGGAACATAATCAGCATGAAAAACAACTTCGGTATTTGCATCCTTTGAATAATAGACTCGCTCGCAGCTCTCTCGTTCTTTTTTGTCAACCTGAGCACCATATATATCTCGTAGAATATTTCTAACAGCCATGAGCGATTCGGTTGGACTACCCCAAGACTCTCTTTCCAAGACTATATCTATATCATATTCACCAGCAACTCCGTTTTTACTCTGGTTTGCGGTTAAGGGCTTTACGATTGTACCCATAGAGTATGACCCTTGGGCGTAGACGTCAATATCATTAAGATTAGACATAAATAAAGAGATTGCCTCACTTAGAGCATCGTCGATGAGGTCGGACTGAGATTGTGTTAAAGCGATATTTATTAAAAAATCTTCAAATACCGTATCGATTTTACTTAGTTTATTAGACATGGTATTCCTCGACTTTGCAAAACTTATCATGAACTGTCATCCATAACCTTCGTATTGGGCACAAAAAATGGCGAGAATCTAGTGAAAATTGATTCGATAGTGCTTTAATTTTCTTATAGTCAAGCTTAATACCATCTTCAACGACCGCGGCTGGATTGCCGTCTGTCTGCCAAGCTTTACTCATTGCTCCACTAGTTAGCTTTCTAATGGATTCTAAATAAAGAGAGTATCTTTCGCCATACCATTTAGATTCAACTAGTAATAGGCTTTTATAATATTCGTTTTCCTCTTGAACGTCATGAGCAAGATTTTTTATGACAATGTCCTCGTCCTTGGCTCGTCTACGAATCCTGTAACACAGCTCCACCCTCTTAAGGATAGAGGCATTCGCTTTTGCAACTAACTCTTTTCGCTTCATTCTTCTATCGCGGTAGCCAGTCACGAAGTTATTAACCAGTGCAGTAATTACAGACGAGCTGAGCACTACAACCATAATCGCCCAAATATTTTTTAATATTTCCTCCATAATACTTCCATTATTACCACAATCGGATTGACATGTCAAGATTATATGTCTTAATATGCTTATGTAAACTTAGATAATGTTAATCTATGGATACTTAGCGTAATTAAAGTCTGGAAACGATAACAAAGAAAAAAGCTAAAAATGACCCCATTATTTACCTGGCCAAGCATCTACTGCTGTGGCTCCAAGGACAAGATATATAATACTCGTATATCATTAGGGAATATAATGAGAAATATCCACGATAAAATAGTACTCCGTGGTTTTTATTTATTTTGATATAATATAGACAGGTGAGTGGATTATAAGTTAGCAAATCAAAGTCGAAAATTAATTAGTTCATCTTGAATGCTCTCCTTGTGGATTGTTAGCACTTGAACAATTTACCCTCACCATTTTTTATCTCTAGGAGATGTAAAATGATGATGAATTTGAATAATTACATTGAAGAAAATCAGAAACGAATCTCGGAAACTGCCGAGATTACTGAGCTGGACGAGCTAGCTTTTGCACGGATTTCTTATTTGCCATTTCATAAAATTAAAAGACAGCTTGATTTAACTAAACGAAATTTTAAAATCTCAGAAATCGCCGAAGCAATGAAGAGTCTATCAACATCGGATTTTGCTTGGCCGGATGATGAGAAGTTTATTCAACTACTGGAGCAAAGTCCACGCTTTCAGAATTTGAAAGTGGGATTTTTTGTGCGAAAAAATAATAAACAACTCGAAAAGCAGTTTTCGGCAGTGACAATTCAGATTAATTTTTTCACCATGTATGTTTCATTTTTCGGTACAGATGACACACTTTTTGGCTGGAAAGAAGATTTTAACATGTCATTTCTGCCAGAGATTCCAGCCCAAAAAGAAGCGCTGAACTATCTAAACCAGATTTCGCGTCGCTATTTTTATAAAAATTTTTACCTTGGTGGACATTCCAAGGGTGGTAATTTATCGATTTATTCGGCAATTATGGCGCCAGATCGACTGCAAAAAAGAATCTTGAAGGTCTTAAACTACGATGGACCAGGCCTAAGAGAAGAGCTACTTAGTAAAGACGCGGGGACGATTAAGGTTTTATCGAAAATCGTGAGTTATATTCCGGAAGGTTCAGTAATTGGGCGACTTTTAATTCACAAAGAAAAAGTAGTGGTGGTCAAAAGTCAGGCAAAAAATCTCTATCAACATGATATTTATTCTTGGGAGATTAAGGGAGAGAATTTCCTTCGCGCGAAAAATACCAAATTAAGCGACATCCTGAACAAGACCGTGGATGATTTTCTCGCCTCTGCTTCGCCGGAAGAATTGCGGTTTTTTATGGATGGGATTTTCGAAGTTTTCGAGAAATCGGATGTGGAGGAGCCAGTAAGCTTGATGCGAAATTGGCAAAAATATGCACCAAAACTCATGAAAAATTACCGTGAACTACCGAAGGAGCGCCGAGAAAAGATTAATGAGGTTTGGCTACTTTTCGGAAACTCCCTAGTGAAAAATTATTTTGCGGAAAATGAGGTTTTAAAGAAGGCGCGTCAAATTCTGGGAGGCAAAAATGCCTAGCCGTAACCACCTACTGGACCAACATTTTCTAAAAAATGTTCGACTTGCACTCATGCTAATTGGCCACAGTAATCTGAAGCGCCGTGATACGGTGGTGGAAATTGGGGCAGGAAGTGGCGTGATTACCGCGGCGCTTTCCAAAAAATGTGGGTTAGTTTACGCTATCGAAAAAGACCCGGAGACTTTCAGAAAACTACAAGATAACCTGAAGGAACAAAATCTCGAGAATGTGAAGCTAGTGCGCGAAGATTTTCGCGAAGTAAATTTCGATTTCACAAATTATAAAGTCTTTTCTAATCCACCTTTTTCCCTATCGGCGGAAGTTTTTTATAAACTACTAAATCTCGAGAATCAAAACGGACAAATTATTGAAAAAGGCCTAAAAAATCCCCCAAAAGCAATTTATTTAATTTTACAAAAACAATTAGCCTTAAAATTAATTCTATCCGACCGTCACTATACGAGTCAACTGGGATATATTTTGAATAAATATTACACAACAAAAATTCGCTATCCACTGAGACCAACAGATTTTACCCCGCCACCGAAGGTGCCGATTGTCTTATTTGAGGCCAAAATCAGGCCAGAATATGAAGCAGAGTTTTTTGGCGAAAAATAAACCAGACAGTGTTAGACTGACGAACCTTAGTGAGGTGATTAGGTCCATAACAAAAGACAACTTAGTAAATACTGTCACGTAAAAAGATAGCTTGGTAAATGCCGCTACAAAAAAGAGACCCGAAGGCCTCTTTTTGTTTTACCTCTTTTTATTTTAGAGATCTGAGATTTTGACGCGAGTTTGAGCCATAGTGTCGCGGTCGCGCACGGTCACGGTATCATCTTCAAGGGTATCAAAATCGATAACCACACATTTTGGCGTACCGATTTCATCCTGCTTGTGATAGCGTTTACCAATATTGCCGGAGTCATCCCAGGTGACATTGCCGTATTTTTGACGAAGTTCGGTATAGACGGCCTTAGCTTTTTCGACTAATTCTGGCTTGTTTTTAAGCAGTGGTGAAACGCAGAAACGGTATGGCGCAAGATGTTCTGGAAGTTGTAAAACGATACGCTTTTCACCATTAGTTTCATCTTCATGATAAGCATTCGAAAGTACAGCCATAATCAAACGCTCGACACCGAAAGATGGCTCAATGACGTGGGGGACAAAAGTTTCACCGGTGCGCTTGTCGCGGTAAACCATGCTTTTCTTCGATTCACGCTCGATGTTACCAAGATCAAAGTCGGTGCGATAAGCGATACCCATCAATTCTTCGCAACCAATTGGGTAATCAAATTCAAGATCAATAGTACGCTTAGAATAGTGAGCACGATCAGCAGCCGGGACGTCGTATTCGTGGATTTTCTCAGCTGGCAGCTTCACGACATTCTCCAGGAAGTCATGCACATCAGCGAGCAGTTCATCGAAAATGCGTTCCCAATCTTTTGGATTGACAAAATATTCGATTTCCATCTGTTCGAGTTCGCGGCAACGGAAAATAAAATCGCGTGGAGAAATTTCATTACGGAAGGCTTTTCCCTGTTGAGCTAGACCGAATGGCAGGTCTGGATAAATTGTATCGACCACGTTTTTATAATTCGTGAAGATACCCTGAGCGGTCTCTGGACGAAGATAGGCGATCGAGCTATTATCTGACACGGCACCAACGTGAGTTTGGAACATCATATTGAATGGTTTGACTTCACCCCATTCGATTTTGCCACAAGTAGGACATTTAATTCCGGCCTTGATGAGCTCTTCACCGGTAATTTCCGTGGAAAGATCATGACCTTCCGCGGTCTTGGCTAGTTTATCAGCACGAAAACGGCCATGACAAGATTTACATTCAACCAAAGGATCGGAAAAGGTAGCGGCGTGACCAGAGGCGACCCAGGTGCGTGGATTCATGATAATAGCAGCATCGACGCCGTACATATCATTACGATTTTCTACCCAATATTGCCACCAAAGATCTTTGAGTTTTTTCTTCAAACTAACGCCGAGTGGGCCAAAATCCCAGGTACCAGCCATACCGCCGTAGACATCGGAGCCTTGGAAAATAAATCCTCTACGTTTACATAAGCTGACAATATCTTCTAATTTTGCCATAAACACTCCTGGTTAGTTTTTCTTTATTATA
>CAUTXD010000022.1:0-6561 GCA_963542535.1 uncultured Candidatus Saccharibacteria bacterium | reverse complement strand
GAATTTTGCCATTACTCTCAAGAAAATTCGGCGAGTGGGGCGAATAATTTTTATCAGTGACAGTGAGATGAATCTGGCCGTTTTTCTCTTCCCTGCGATAGAAATCATTTTCCACGGAGTGATCAACCCAAACATTGATACCGAAAGGCGATTCGGCCTGATTATACCAACCAAAAAAGCCACCGTGGACTAGAATTGCCGTGATGAAGAGCACTACCATGCCGCCATTCATGGCAAAATTAAAGACAGCAGGATTGTTTTTCTTATTCAAGAATCCAGCAATTGGGAAGAAAATAAAAAGAATAATCAGAATACCGAGCGGGATATAAAGCACCAGTCCGAGCAGGATAAATGAAATCCAAAACCACATATGTTTATTATGCCATAAAAACCAAAATCTTGATAGAAGCTTATGTCTATTTCGGGTGAGCCAACTGTAAATTAAACACACTTATGTCTATTTCGGGTGAGCCAACAAAAAAAGTACCTCAGTGAGGGTACTTTTATTTTACTCCGGTGGGGGCACTTTTATTTAGAGATTAACGAGTATATTTTTCATTCAAATCTTCGTAGTCGTAAGTCTCAGCTTCGGTAAACCAGAGTGCGACCTCTTGCTTAGCTTCTTCGAGGTTGCTAGAAGCGTGAACGAGATTTGGCACTGGACGACCGTGAGAATTGGCGTGACCGAAACTCATGTGTGAAAAATCGCCACGGATGGTACCCATTTCCGCAGATTTTGGTTCGGTGGAGCCAACAATCTTACGGACCAAGGCGACAGCTTCGATACCTTCGAGGCACATCGCGATGATCGGACCGCTCATCATATAGTTGAGATTATAGCGATAAGTTTCTTCGCCACGACGAGAAATTAACTTGCCGATACCTTCATAATGTTGCTTGAATAATTCCTGATCTGGGCTGACCATTTTCATACCGACAATCTTGAGGCCAACGCGCTCAAATCTTTGTAAAATTTCACCGACGATACCACGTTGAACGGCATCCGGCTTCAAAATTACCAAAGTGCGTTCAATAAAATCTGTTCTTGTGCTTTCGTCCATGTTTTTCTCCCTTCTAAAATCATGATATTTCCCCCAGTATATCACAATTTCAGAGGTTATTCGCAACGAACTGAATTGATTAATTCGCGACAACCACCAGCACGGAAATTATAATTTTCTTCGTAGGTTTTGCGAATGACTTCATATAATTCTTCGAACTTTGCGTAGACCTTGGCCAGGTCGACAAATTTTAAAGGAAATTCGGTGAGCAAATTCGGACGTTCATTACGTTCAAAATCATTGAAGGCATTTTTCGCATCATCTGCGGCGCGGCGCATTTCCACGAAATCGACCGAACCATCATCTTTGCTAGAAGAATGTAGCCAGCGATAGGTCGCTTCGTTAGCCTGGGCCTTGAGGGTAGCCCATTTTTCACCGTAATCTTTTAGGCGTTGATTGCCAGATTCACGCAAGATTTTGGTAGCATTAAGAATATCGGCCTCAGTCCAGTCGGAAGTCTTATTTCCTTCAATCACACTCCATTTATGCCAGACAGCATAGAGATCGAGAGCTTTATTAATATCTTCATCGCCGCCATTCGTAGCATTAAAAACTGTACGGAAGGCATCGAATTTACGACCAATTTCCGGATCTTTCAGAACGCCAGCAGAATCACCAAGTTTAGTGACTAAATTGCTATCGATACCAGCCATGTTTTGCTTACAATCTTCGATATATTTCTGATAAATTTCATTCGAGGTGGCGGAATTCGAAGCATATTCAGAAATTTTATTACAACTGACATCACCACGAATTTTGGTAATCTGATTTTTAATTTCCTTCGCCGTGGAATAGGTCACAGAATAATCGGTTTTAAAGGCACCGGTGGCCTGGCCAATAATGGTAACGAGAATAGCTAAAACAATGAGACTAGCAGGAGTGGCAATCATGATAATTTTTTGGCGTTTGGTGGCGTGAGTGAAAAAATCTTTAGCGCGCTGAATCAAATTGAGTTTGGTACGCCCTTTTTTGACTGGAGCTTCTGGAGCGGCATTAGGACCGACACCGGCTGGAAAACCATTCGAAAGCACTTCGCCAGAAGTTGGAGCTTTTTCTTCGATTACCACAGAGCTACCGGAGGCTGGTTCGTACTCGACACGCTTTCCCACCATATCAATTTGACTTTTGACAACCGCTTCATCATATTGGATTTGCTTGGCATTTTGGTTATTTTGGTCGCTAAAAAGTTCGCTTACAGAATCAGTTTTATCCATAATCATATTATAGCATAAGGTGTTATAATTACTCTTATGGATATTTCTGAATTAGTGGCAGATTTTCTGGAATCACTGGAAATTGAAAAAGGCCGTTCGACGAAGACTGTAGAAAATTACGGGCTTTACTTGGCACGTTTTATTGACCTAATTACGGAAGATTTTGAAGGTCAAGAAATGATTAAGCCTTCCGATATTACGCCGGAAATTTTACGTCGCTTTCGCTTGAAGTTAAATCGGTTTTCCGACAATCAAAACAAGGAGCGTTTATCAGCACTGACTCAGAGTTATCACTTGATTGCACTAAGAGGATTTTTTAAATACCTGGCCAAACGTGGAATTAAAAGCTTAGACCCTTCCCTGATTGATTTGCCCCGTGCCGCGAAAAAACAGGTGACATTTTTACATTTCGACGAAATTGAAAGATTGCTGGCAGAAATTCCGCTGGATACCGAGTCGGGGCTAAGGGACCGAGCGATTATTGAACTACTTTTTTCTGGTGGCCTACGCGTGTCGGAACTCTGTAGTTTAAATCGCGATTCGATTAATTTGGAGCGCCGAGAATTTATGGTGCGTGGTAAGGGTAAAAAGGATCGGCCAATTTTTATCGATAAATCCACGGCGGAATGCATCGAAGATTACTTAAATATGCGAACTGATACTTTGCCGGCGCTATTTCTAAATAATTCCGCTAATCAACAAATTCCATCCACAAGTGGCGATTTTCGCAGATTAACCCCACGCTCCATCGAGCGAATTGTGCAAAAATATACAAGGCTGGCTGGCATTACTAAACATGTGACGCCACACACGATGCGCCATAGTTTTGCTACTGATCTTTTGATGAACGGCGCGGATATTCGTTCAGTGCAAAGTTTGCTGGGGCATGCAAATATTTCCACTACGCAAATTTATACCCACATCACCGACCCACATCTAAAAGAAGTGCACGAAAAATTCCACAGCGAATCGGAAGATTAGTAGGTAGAAAAAATCTGTAGCAAATCAGAAGATTAGTAGCTAGAAAAAATCTGCAGCAAGTCAGAAGATTAGTGGTTAGAAAAAATCTGCAGCAAATCAGAAGATTAGTAAACCAGAAAGATTAAACGCAAAATTTCAGTTTGGAAAAGCAGCGTAATCATACAGGCTAGAATGATATAGGGGGCGAAGCCGAAAGGTTGACGATTTTTAGGATTTTTCAACATGCGATAATTAAAGATAGCGGCCAGTAGATTGGAGAGACCGAGCTCAATAACGCCGAGTTCCCAGCGCCCAAGCAAAAGTGCAACAGAAATTAAAAGGATAAAATCACCACCACCGACCAAGGTCTCGCGAGAGAATTTATAGAGTACAAAGTAGATACCTGGCAGAACTAGCATGGCGCCCAGGAATCGTAAAAAATCGCGAAGTAAATATTGCCAAATATCTTGCAGGTGTAGAGAGTTTTTAATTAGAAGAATCTGATTGCCACGAGTTTCGACTAGTAAATTGAGTCCGTATTTAGCGTATAAATTAAAGAGAAAATAAATTCCAGACAAAATAATCACAAGACGGAGTAGATTGACTGGCAATTCTAACCATTTTTTGTCATAAACCAGTAGTATCCACGTGATAGTAAAAATAGCAAAGAGAAGCAGAAGCTTGATAACTTCAAAAATAATTAGTGGCGCGACAGCTAGTGGACCAGTGTGTTGCAGAATTTGTTGGATTAATGACCCAGTGTGAAAAGCAAAACTAGCAAAGATTATAGCCATCATAATTTCGGAGAAAAATTCCATGAGGCCGATTTTGGTCTTACATTTTTTACATTTGCCGCCAAGGAAAAGCCATGAAAAAATCGGGATTAACTCAAGATGACTCAGACGATGGCCACAATGAAGACATGCAGAGCGATTTCCCATTTGTTTCCCCTCGGATTTTAGGCGAATACGCCAAGCTTGACAGCAAGCAAAAGAACCGAATACCGCACCGAAAATTGCGCCAAAAATTAGAAAAATCCACTGAAATCCATACATTTTATTTATTTCCCGATAATGGTTTAGCTTTATTTTAGCATAAACCTCTTGAATTTTTAGGGCTTAAAGCTTATGATTGGGGTATAGATAAACAAAGTCCTAGAAAGGAACAGACATATGTTTAAACAAAATAAAAACTTTAAACATGGTTTTACCATCATTGAGGTAGTGCTCGTCCTAGCTGTCGCAGCATTAATTTTCCTCATGGTCTTTATCGCCATCCCGTCATTGCAGGTAATGCAAAGAGATACCGCACGTGCTAATGACGTGAACCGTGTCACTACCCAAATTAACTCGTATCAATCTAACAATACTCAAAAGATTCCTAGCGTCGATAAGGATACCTATGTGAGTGGGCACGCCGATGTCGATCAAGATGTTTTTAAGGCAGCCGAACGTTCTTCCTGGGCTTACTTCTATGATGCATATCTCATTGGTGTAGATACCAAACAGAAATTCTCTGACCCAGATGGTCAACCATATAGCTTGGAAATTAGCTCCTGCAAGGCAGCTGATAGCTACGATCCAGAAACAAAGGAATGTAAAAATGGTCAACGTACGCACTACTCTTTCACTCAACAAGCTGAAGGTACTGAAGACAACACTTCAAATGACCGCTATGCATCTAAGGGTACTGCTGGCCACACCATAAGTATTGTAGTGAACTCTACCTGTGATGATGAAACTGCCGTTCATTCAACTGGTGGTAATAAAGTTTCCGTCCTTTATAAGCGTGAAGGTGGTGGTGTAATCTGCCGCTCGATCTAATCAATTTAGATTAAGAAAATCTCCCGGTAATGGGAGATTTTTTATTTAATGATGGAGTAAGAATGGATAGCTTAGATTATTTTAGATTTTAGATTTTATTTTAGTTTTATAATTTTACCACTGAATTTCTTCATAACCATGAGACTTCAAAAATTGGTTAGCCTTGGAAAATGGCTTGGAGCCGAAAAATCCACGATAGGCAGAAAGCGGCGAGGGATGAGCCGATTGTAAAACTAAGTGTCTCGATTGATCGATAAATTTGGTTTTAGTTTGAGCATCGGAACCCCAGAAGATAAACACAGCATGCGGAAGTTTAATATTCAGCAACTTAATACAATCTTCCGTAATTTGCTCCCAACCGATTTGACGGTGCGAGCCAGCATGACCTTTTTCAACCGTCAGGACATTATTGAGGAGAAAGACCCCTTGTTCGAGCCATGGAGTGAGGTCGCCACCTTGAATAATGGTTTGACCAATGTCAGATTCTACTTCTTTTAAAATATTTCGGAGACTGGGAGCGATCTTAGTGGTTTGAACCGAAAAGGCCAAACCATCTGCCACGCCCGGAGTGTGATAGGGATCTTGACCAAGAATCACTACCTTAATTTTTTCGAGTGGTAACTGGAAAACCCGAAAAATTTGGGTTGGGGCAGGGTAAATTTCGTGAGGATTCAGTGTAGAGGAATTAAAAAATTCTATCAGTGAATCGAATTTACCAGCCACAAGCTCCGCCTGGAAAAACTCACGAAACTCAGGTGATAAGTTAGTTGAAGCGAGAAGTTCCGTGAGATTAATTTTAGCCATATTACTCTGCTTCTTCGGAAAATTGGGAATTATAAAGCTCAGCATAGAAACCATCGAGCTGCATCAATTCATCGTGACTACCATGTTCGACAATATTCCCTTCTTTCATCACGAGGATAATATCGGCATTACGAATAGTCGAGAGACGGTGTGCGATGACGAAAGAAGTGCGACCTTCGGTGAGCTTATCAAAAGCGCGCTGAATAATTTGCTCGGTGCGCGTATCGACATTAGAGGTGGCCTCGTCCAAAATCATCATTTTCGGATTAGTAATAATGGCGCGTGTAATCGTAAGAAGTTGTTTTTCACCGGCGGAAATATTATCGGAATCTTCAGAAATCTTAGTTTCGTAACCATCTGGCAAGGATTTGATAAAGTGATCAACTCCAGTCATCTTGGCAGCGGCTTCGACCTGCTCGAAGGTGACATTAGAGGAACCGTATTTAAGGTTTTCTAAGATAGTGCCAGAAAAGAGCCAAGTATCCTGAAGTACCATACCGAAGAGACCACGCACTTCACTACGCTTCATTTGTTTAGTCGAGACGCCATCAATTTTAATTTCACCGCTCTGAATATCATAAAAACGCATGAGAAGACTAACGATAGTAGTCTTACCGGCACCGGTCGGCCCAACGATGGCCACCTGCATACCAGGTTCGATTTTAATAGAAAAATCCTTAATAATTGGCTTCACGCCGT
>CAUTXD010000021.1:0-6731 GCA_963542535.1 uncultured Candidatus Saccharibacteria bacterium | reverse complement strand
TTGAAGTTTTCAAACATCGATGAGGTATCTTCAGCATTATTGAATAGCCAATTTGTGGTTTTATAGTCATAATTACCTGTATTCATATCCTTGAAAGCATTTTTGAAATTTTTAGCCTTGTTTGCAATAGATTCAAAATCTGATCCGATTTTGTAAACCCCAGAATTTTCGAAGATTGATTCAGCGTTTTCAATTGGAGAGTTTTTAAATAATTCAAAAAACTTTAGGGTAGAAGTATCTATCCATGAACCTCCTGGCGTGGCGCTGTGAAACAAATGAGAGACATCTTTGGTCTTCTTAAAGTTTAACATCGAGACGGACCTGCCATCATAAAAACTAAAGCCTGCATCTCCATTAAGACTTTGGAAGCCAGCATACATATAAGAGAGGTCTTCTGGAAATATTAATTCCGTAGCATAGCTCCAAATGCAGGCACCATAACTTGCGGTTTGGCTGCTTCTGCTCCATACCCCCAAATACACTTCAACTTCAGAGTCTGGGACGGAGATGACAGATATATTTTCTGGGGGGATATCCTCTTCGCATTTTTCTACACCAACCCTAATATTGATGTCATAATAATTCCAAAGAGGGGATTCTAAAGGATCGTCATATGCGCTACCAGTTGGGCGTTTGAGCGCTTTATTGATTTCTCGACCACTAACTAACTGGGCGGAGGCTTGCTCGTCTGAAATAAGACTAAAGATGAGCTTTCTTTTATAATTGCCTGGAGCGATAGTATTTTCTAATTCAAAACCTAGATTAAACTTAATAATATCCGCACTTTTGAGCTTAGTCTTCACACGTTTAATCATTTCAGGAGTACCTAAGGCAGGTATTGCATTATAAAGTTTATTATCGGTGTTCTCGATATTATATCCATATTGATTATGCATATCCTCAGAGAGCTTATTGTCACTACCACTGACAGATGAGATGTAGTCTGCGTTACTAATATCTGGACTAGTAAGCGCAGTATTCTCGCTGTCGCTACTCATGAAGAGTTTGTACCCAAATACGCCATCGGAATTCACCGTAATATCGGCGGTCTTAGAAGCTTCAATTTTGCCTGAAGTCGGAAAATTAGCCTGCACATTGGTGTCACCGACAATTGAAATAGAAATATTTGGTGCAGCAAAGGTAGATTGACTGAAAAGAATGCAAAGAAAATTAGATAAGATAAATGTTAATAGATATTGAAAAACTGACCTACCTTGATGGTTCTGCTGAAACTTTCGCTTCACACTCATTATTCTCTCCCATTGATTTTCGTAATTTGCCTAGTTCTAATTAGCAAAACTATTTAATTTGATTGTTTTTATTTTAACATAAAAGGAATGAAAAATGAATAAAAAATACGATTTTTAATATATAAAAAATCTAATTTTCTGATAATCAAAAAACCACCTGATTTCGGGTGGGATTTTTGAACATATAAGCTCTCAACTTGTTTATGTAAGCCGACTCGCAGTTAGGCTTCGTTCAAAAATTGAACTATATTTAGTATAACCATTATGGTATTGGATGTCAAGAGAATTTAGCAAGAAAAATACCCCATTTTCCGGGGTATTTTCAGCAATCACAAATTGATTTTGTATAGCCTATTAGACTTCGAGGTCATCGAGGTCGGCGAGCTCGGCACGAGTTTTCTCAGCGAGGCCGTCGTTTTCTGCTTCAGATTCATCATCGTAATCAGTGACGGTACGAGCAGCAGTAGGTTCACCTTCACCATCGAGTTCATCCGTGTTTACGATCTTGAGATTATAACGGGCGTCATTCTTCGTACCAAGAGCGCGAAGAAGAGTGCGGATAGATTGAGCGGTAGCACCACGGCGACCAATGACGCGACCGACATCTTCTGGGTCGACAGAAAGTGAAAGTAAGACACCTTTTTCATCAATTACACGATTAATAGCGACTTTTTCTGGATTACTGACAAGAGTTTTTACGATAAATTCGACAAATTGTTGGTCAATGGTTGACATAGGTTCTCCGGTTAAGTTTATGGTTATATTATAGCACTTTTAGTGAAAAAACGCCCCTCTTCGGAGCGTTTTTGAAGAAATTAAGCTTCAGCTTCTTCTTTTGGCTGGTTCTTACGAAGCTTGTCTGCGTGCTTTGGAGCTTTTTGCTTCTTGGTAGGTTCCTTAACCCAGTCAGGAAGCTTGACACCTTCGAATTTCAAGATACGAGCTACACGAGTAGATGGTTGAGCACCATTCTTGAGGTAGAACTCGACTTTTTCCCTGTCGAGGGTGGTTTTCTTAGTTTCTGGATTGTAATTGCCGACCTCAGCCACAACGCGTCCAGAAAGTGGATGACGCTGGGATTCTTGGACGACTAGTCGAAATGTTGGGTAGTGAGTACGACCATTACGCTGCATACGAATCGCGAGCATGTTTTCTCCTTAATTAATTTTAGATATTTTAACTGATTTTCTGAAAAAATGCAAATTATTCGCTGGACAATTGTGGCTTATACGTGATCTGGATGATAAATTATTTGCGAAGGGTGAGGCGACCAGTGGCTGGAAGTTGATTGCCGAGGTGTTTTTTGTAATATTTGATACCCTCGGTGGCGGCATTGGACTGAGCCTCTTGCTTGCTATGTCCGGAACCAGTGCCGCGAATACGACCCGAAACCACTACATTTACCGAGAAGATACGATCGTGATCTGGACCCTCTTCTTTGATGACGTGATATTGGGGGGTAGCGCCATCAGTTTTTTGAGCGAGTTCTTGCAAATAACTCTTGGAGTCGCGCCAAGATTCGTTGATGATGATTTCGTCCATCTTAGTCAAAATATGCTGATAAATAAACTGCTTAGCGCGCAAATACCCCTGATCAAGATAGATTGCCCCGGTCACCGCTTCAAAACAGTCGGCAATAATTGAGGCGTGGGTACGGTCACTACCGAGCTTCTCTCCCTTCGAGAGGCGAATGAGATGGAGGTAGCCGATTTCAGTGGAAGCACGACCAATCGATTCGGTGCGGACTAGGGCTGAACGCCAAGCGGTCATAATTCCCTCTGGTTCAGTAAAATTACGATAGAGAAAATCCGAGGTGACGAGCTCTAAAATCGCATCACCGAGAAATTCGAGACGTTCATTATGCTCGATGTGGGCCTTTTTATGCTCATTCACGTAGCTTCGGTGAGTAAGCGCGGTGATAAAGAGCGAAATATCCTTAAATTCGATACCCATTTTTTCTTTGGCGAAGTCGGCGTAGAGAGCTTTTGTATCAGCGGTAAACTCTTCAGCATTTTGAGGCTGCTTCCTGGTTTTATTGACTGCCACCTCGTCAATATGCTGCTTGATGTCCGCGATGTTAATTTGATAATCAGCAAGATTTATTTCTTGTTCCATAACTACTTTCTTGGGAATCTTTTGGATACTTGAAGTGTTTTTTCAAGTATCCTGAGAAACTCAAATTTATTTAATATTCTCCTTGACGAATGCGTTTTTTGGCAATGAGCATAAGTTTTTCAATGTCTTCATACTCAATCACATTGATCGCATCCTGGAAGCTAAACCATTTGATGCCATTCATCCATTTTTCTTTGGTTGGGCGTTCCGTGGTATCAAGCGAACGTACGAGATAAATTTGCGTAGTCATCAGCACTAGTTTATCAATACGACGATACTTGAAGTGGATTTTGCCGAGCCAAGAGAGAACTTGGATATGGTTCAGACCGGCCTCTTCGCCAATTTCGCGAATAGCGGTCTGTTTTGCGGTTTCACCCGGTTCGATGTGTCCCTTTGGAATCGTCCAACGGTTTTTCGAATCCTGGATGAGTAAAACTTCAATATCTTTTTTATCTTTAGTCAGTCGGAAGACGATACCACCAGAGGTCGGTTCGCGGACAATTTCTTTGATGGTTGGTTTTTTCTTGAGAATTTTTTGTTGAAGTTTTTTAAGATTGGAGTCGCGAGAATTTCGAGTCCTGGGGGTAAATGCGCGACGGGAATCAGTTTTGGCCTTTGGTTTAGTCTTCTTGAGGTTTTTCGCCTTCGACTGAACTGGTCTTTGATTGTTCATTTGTTCCTTCAGATTTCTCGAACCCGAGCTGTTTGTAAGCGGTACCGAGAACACCGTTGACGAACTTGGACGAATTTTCCGAACCAAAAGCCTTAGCTAATTCAACAGATTCATTGATAGCAACTTTTGGTGGCACTGTTTGAGCTTCTAGCTCATAGAGCCCGAGGCGCAAAATATTACGGTCAATCGCGGCAATTGAGGCGAGTGGCCATTCTGGTGCTAATGGATGTAATTCTTGGTCAAGTTTTTCTTGATGTTCCAAAATACCCTTGGTGGTATTGATAATGAAATCAGTATCACCAACGGCTTTAGCGTATGGTTCGATATTTTTTGCGATAATAACATTAATGTCGGCTGTAGCGTCGCCCGCCAAACTTCTCACCTCGTATTCATAGAGGCTTTGAAGGATAATAATTCTGCCAAGGTGCCGATTACTTGCCATTATTTTTCGCTTTTCTTTGTCTTTTTAGTAGCTTTAACTGCAGTTTTAACAGTTTTGACTTTAAGATTTGGGGTTTTCTTAGCAGTTTCGAAAGCCTTAACAGGTGATTTCTTGTTAACTGCACGAGCTAAGACAAGACGAAGGTGGCTACGGCGTAGACCAGTCTTTCTTGGGCTGCTTTGCTTTTTAGGTTCAGGCATTAAATGCTCCTTGTTAATATATAAATTTGTATTATTGTACTATAAAAACCCATGGTTTGCAAGAAAAATCAGGGCGGGTGAGAGATTTTTTCGTGGATTTTTGAGAAAAGTTTTTAGATTTAGGCCACGATGCTGACGAGGCGAGTATTTGGTGGGAAAATAATTTTTCGTGGTTCGCCACTCAAGTATTTTTGAACATTTTCGTCGGCGAGGGCAAGCTTTTGGATTTCTTCTTTAGAAATATCCGTCGGGAGTTGCAACTTAGCGCGGACCTTTCCGTTCACCTGGATAATATATTCGGCGGTCTCGCTAACTAAGGCCGATTCATCGTAGGTTGGCCAAGAAATGTCGAACCCGAGCGTCTCGAGCATTTCAGAAGCGAGGTGTGGGGCAAATGGATAAAGTAGCTTAGCAAGAACCACTAGGTCGGCATCGGCGGCGCCGTTTTTATAGAGATGATTGACAAATTCCATGAGGGCAGCCACTACAGTATTAAAGTTAGCACGATTCATATCGTCGGTGGCTTTCTTGATGGTTTTATGGCGAGCCATTAGATTAGCCTCGTCATCGACCTTGGCGGTAGTATTTTCGAGATAAACTAGATTAAAACAGCGATTAAGGAAGCGGTAAACCCCGCCAATAGCCTTGGTACTCCATGCAGCATCTTCATTGTAGGGGCCGATAAAGAGTTCATAAGTGCGTAGCGTATCAGCGCCGTAGCCAGAATCAATCACATCGAGTGGATCAATGACGTTACCCTTCGATTTACTCATTTTTTTGCCATCTGGCGCATTAATATAACCGTTATAAAGCAAAGTCTTAACTGGCTCTTCGAAAGGCAGTAAGCCTAAATCATGGAAGAACATGGCCCAAAAACGCACATAAAGAAGATGAGCGACAGCATGGTCACCACCTACGTAGATATCGGTTGGGGCCCAATATTTGACAGCCTCTTGGTCCCATGCGTGTTCTTTGTCATGAGGTGAAGTATAGCGCCAGAGATACCAAGAGGAACAAGCATAGCCATCTAGGGTGTCGGTTTCACGAGTCATTTCTTCGCCATTGATAATAACCTTTTTCCAATCTTCAGCCTTGGCGAGGGCGGAACGGCCGGTACTATCTGGTTTGTAATCAGTAATGTCCGGCAAGACTACTGGCAATTGATCTTCAGGAATTGCGTGAGGATTTCCATCCTTGTCATAAGCGATTGGAATTGGACAGCCCCAATAGCGTTGGCGAGAAATCAGCCAGTCACGCATGCGATAAGTAGTACGAGGGGCGGCAATATGATCTTTTTCAAGATCGGCAGTGATTTTAGCCTTAGCTTCCTCAGAGGTGAGACCGGTATAATCGCCAGAATTAATTAAGATTTCATTTTCATCAATTACGGTTTTCACTTCGAGGTTATACTTTTCTGCAAAGGCTTGGTCGCGCTCATCATGAGCTGGCACCGCCATCACGGCACCTTCACCGTAGCCGATTAAGACATAGTCGGCGATGTAGATTGGCATTTTAGCACCAGTAACTGGATTAATCGCGAAGCTTCCAGTGAAGACACCGGTCTTTTCCTTGTTTTCTTGGCGTTCGATTTCGGATTTTTTGATGGCATTTTTGGCGTATTCTGCCACCTCGGCTTTTTGATCTTCAGTAGCAAGCTCAAGCGCTAGCGGATGCTCCGGTGCGAGCACTAAGAAAGTGGCACCAAAAATTGTGTCGATACGAGTAGTAAAGACTTTGATCTGATGAGCGGAATCAGCTACCTGGAAGACTACTTCGGAGCCAACAGACTTACCAATCCAGTTCTTTTGCATGGTTTTGATTTTCTCTGGCCAGTCGAGACTATCAATATCGGCGAGTAGGCGTTCAGTATAATCAGTGATCTTGAAGAACCATTGCTTCATTTTCTTCTTTTCGACTTCCGTACCACAGCGCCAGCAATGACCATTTTCGACCTGTTCATTAGCGAGCACGGTTTGGTCATTCGGACACCACCACTGATAACTCTCTTTTTGATAAGCTAAACCGTTCTTAAATAATTGCAAGAAACACCA
>CAUTXD010000020.1:0-7143 GCA_963542535.1 uncultured Candidatus Saccharibacteria bacterium | reverse complement strand
TCCTAGTTCTATACTTAATTATTTTTAATCTGACTTGTTTAGTCTTCTGATTAATAGCACCTATTACTAATCTTTGGCTTCTAAACTTACGCCTACCGAAGAAACTCCCATCTACCTCACAAATACCGTCTAGAACCTCACGAGAGACGGGCAGATGACTTCTTAGCTTTCTTAGCCACTTACTAACTGTTGGATACGACAAGCCTAGAATATTCCTAATTTCACCAATACTACACTTATGTTGCCAACACCATATCAGTGCGTAGATTTGTCTAAAACTAAGATTACAAAACTTGAATAAAGAAGTATCTGCTTTTACGGAGTATTTCTTCTTACAATGCGGACAATATTCATAGGTTTTTCTAAATAATAACCCCTTATTTCCACATTCTTTACAGGTTAGATCTCCCCATACCATCTTATAAAAGTCTCTATGGCATTTGTGCTCTGACGGCAATTCTGTTAAACTCTTCATAGGAACAATCCTTTCTTTATTTAGTTGTTATTTGCTAACTACTATTTTACAGGATTGTTCCTTTTTTGTTTTTGATGTCTTTCTGAATTGTTTAACTGAACCAACTCAAGAGGTACTGATTACAAATTATTAGATTCATAATATAATAGAAGCATGCGAAAGCCGTGGTCTATAACAACTACAGTACGAAATCCGCTAAGAATTAAGGATTTTCTTAAAATTGCCGCAGAATTATGCGGAAGACCATGGAATAGGGATACACAAAAAGAATATCAGAAGTTATTAATTCAAAAACGTCTATATGGTTTTGACAGCGTGCAATTCTACAATGGTCTGCCTGCAGAGATTACATCATTAATCGACGACACTGACGCAGAAATACCGATGGAGGCTATCGACGAGATTCTGAGAATTAAGAATTATGCCAATTTTGACATGCGTGGCCGCCAATCAATGAATCCGCTTACAAAATTTGGTTTTATTAGAATAGATGACGACACGAAGATTATCAACTTGACTGATTCGGGGCGCGAATTGCTAGATACTGACGACAACGAGGTCGGAAAGGTATTGCTAAGGAGTTTTCTTAAATGGCAGATTCCAAACCCTGCAAGCAGAGACTATCCAGAAGAAGATGGATATTCTGGAATTCCGTTTGTTTTAGCCCTTAGACTGATATCTCGCGTAAATGAACTCGAAGAAGCTCGTGGAAATAATGGGGTTGGACTACAGAAGCGTGAATTCGCTTTGTTTGCTACCACCCTTACAAATTATACAGATATAGAGCCATACGCAAACATGGTTATCGAACTTCGCGACTTGCAAAACGGCCACGATAAGCAAGAAAAAAACGATTCGCGACAATTACAGACTAAATTTTGCTAGAGACTATTTGAATACTACCGATTCATCCACGATAAATAAGTTTCTAAAGAACCTGAACGATTATGGCGATAATGCAATCCGCTATTTTCGTTTGACTAACTTTATTCGTATACGCGGTGGTGGTTTTTATGTAGATATAGAACCAAGTAGATTAACAGAAATTAATGCGCTTTTTGAATCTGAATGGTATAGACCAAAAGAATTCACAGATAAGAATGCGTATCTTGATTATTTATGTGCCAGTGCTGAACCGCAATATCCATGGGAAACAGAAGAAAAACTTCGTAAAATTGCGAATACGATACAAGAAGATGTAATCAAGCTAGGACTCGAAGAAAACGAAGTAATAACCCAAGTTTCATTTGATGGCTTTTCTTCTGAGGAGCTTAAAGCAACGATCGAAGACTTAAGGAGGCACCGAAACGAGCTAAGAAATAAGAGTGATCACGATAAAGCCCAACCTGCCGAATCCATTACAGAATGCATTAAACAATTTGACGATATCTACACAAATGATGAAAAGAGTCGCGCACTCATGCTCGAGTATTTGTCTACCATGGGCTTGCATGCATTTAATGACGCGATATCTGTAAAGCCAAACTATCCTATTGGCGATGATAATGAACCTACCTCTACTGCTCCTGGCGGAGTTCCCGATATCGAATGCGTTTATAACTCGTTTGGGATGGTGTGCGAAGTGACTATGCTGAAGAATAGAAGCCAGTGGTTTAACGAAGGACAACCAGTAATGAGACACCTCAGAGATTTCGAGACGTCACATAACAACTCTTATTGTCTCTTTATTGCGCCGTCAATTCATACAGACACCGCCGAAACGTTTTATATGGCAAATAACTTTGGTTATAAAGGCCAAAGACAAAAAATCGCGCCAATTACTATTTCTCAGTTTGTCGGTATGCTACAAACATTGAAGCAAATGCGCGAAGATGGTAAGGTCTTCCATAATTCTGACATGAAAGAATTACTGGATAAAATCGTCAATGAATCCACGGCTGGAAATGACTCCGAAAGATGGATAGCGAATATCCCTCAAATCGTTATTGATTGGCGGAACTCTTTACTGAATAGATAAGGTTCAGTTAAACAATTAAGAAAGACCCATAAAACAAAAAGGAACAACCCTGTAAAATAGTGGTTAGCAAATAACAACTAAATAAAGAAAGGATTGTTCCTAATGAAGAGTTTAACAGAATTGCCATCAGAACGCAAATGTCAAAATCTTCGGTGCGAACCCTGGGCTCGCCTCCGGCAAATATCATAAATAAAAAAACCACCTCACGGTGCTTTTTATATTTATGGTGATCTCTGCGGGAGTAATGCTTCGCATTTTCTTTCTGTGTCGATTATTAAAAAGCAGAATAAATTCTGCTTTTTAATCCTCTCCTTGAAAGACCGAACCTAAAGGTTCGCCTCCCTCAAAAAATAATCAAACATAAAAACGACCCGCAGGGTCTTTTTCATGTTTGGTGATCTCTGCGGGAGTCGAACCCGCGTTGACGGGATGAAAACCCGTTGTACTAACCGTTATACTAAGAGACCAATTCCGAAATGTACCTCCCTATTATAACAGATTTAAAAAAATCGGCAACTCCTATTTTTATGAAAATCCATCTTTTCACGGCTCAGTATTAAGCTAAGTCAATCTACAATTTTTTCAGGCTCAAAACCTGGCTAAAATTATTCTTCTACTTTTTGACAGCTCAAAATCGGATCCGTCGTATAATCAGTCTTCCCAAATGGCGCATGGGGCTTAAATGTCACCGAAGATAAATCCTTATTGCAAGTCAATTTCTTGTGCTCAAAATAAATGCGCTTGTCCAGATTATTTTCGTCGCTATAGCTCAGTAATCTGCGCAGTTTTACCATTGGAAAGCCGGTCTTCAGATATGGTTTAAAAACAAATTCCGCACCCTTTGCTGCTATCTCGTCCTTATGACCGTTCACAAAGTTATCGTAAAAGAAATTTTCGTAATAACTCTTCGCCAGTTCTTGAAATTGTTTTTCCGCCAAAGCTTCGGCCGTCACATTTTTCTTCACCATCAAAGAAAATCCCACACTGCAGGCCGAAATCAAGACTACCACAATCATCAGTCCGCGAATAATTTTCGAATTCAGAGTTTCCAGACGAATTTGATTGGAGAGTTTTTTGAAGTTAGGACTAAGTTTGGTCGCGTTCCTTTTATGTCTGCGCTTGGCGCCACGACGGTCGATATTCATAACTAAATTATAGCATAAGAATTTTCATTTTCGGCCGACGGGAATTATAATATAAATATGAATACCAAAAATCTCACCATAAAAAACGAAGCTGCCGTGATTGATTTTGCGGAAAATTTAATGCGCGAGATTTTGCAATCAGAAGACGCCTTGCCTTGCGTGATTGAGCTAGTGGGTGACGTCGGTGCCGGTAAAACTACTTTCACTAAAGGTCTCGCTCGCGGTCTTGAAATCACCGAAGAGATTACTTCGCCAACTTTTACTATTTCGAAAGTTTATGAAAATTCACATGGTCAGAAACTCGTTCACTATGATTTTTATCGCCTAGAAAATCCCGGCATCATGGTGGAAGATTTATTTGAAAACCTACAGGATCCACGCACGGTTACGGTAATTGAATGGGCAGATACGGTCAGTGAAATTCTTCCCGCTAATCATTTGCGTCTCGAAATTCTCATCAATGATGATGGTAGCCGCACTCTTAATCTAACCAAAAATCTCATTTCGGAGCATTAATATGAAACTCTATCTCGATACTTCTACGGAAAATACTATTCTTAAGCTCGACGAAAAGGAATATTCTGCTCCCCTCAAAAATCAATTAGCTGAGCAAATTTTCACCTTTATCCATGATAAACTTGTCGAAAATCAGGCCGACTGGACAGATCTCACGGAAATCACTTTCTTCGCCGGTCCGGGCTCTTTCACCGGACTCCGTATTGGTGCTGCCGTGGTTAATACTTTAGCTGATCAGTTGCAGATTCCTTTGAAGAATCAAGACGGGGAAATAGTGCCCATCATTTTACCAAACTACGGTCGCCCGGCCAACATTACTCCTTCCAAAAAATAAATCTCCCATTCCGTCACTCATTTCGCTTGTGTTATAATATATGGTATAAGGAAATTCATGGATCAAGATCTTCATCAAAATCAAAACAATCAAAAACCTCAAACCATTGGCGGTGT
Organism: uncultured Candidatus Saccharibacteria bacterium; assembly: GCA_963542535.1. Lineage (GTDB taxonomy): Bacteria > Patescibacteriota > Saccharimonadia > Saccharimonadales > Saccharimonadaceae > Nanosyncoccus. The sequence goes on along the minus strand of CAUTXD010000020.1, from coordinate 2,579 downwards.
GACTTTTTCTGCTGGCCTTTCACATCCTGTGACTCCTCAGGTCAGTCCAGGTTCTAATCAGCCAAGTTTTGCCAAGCCAGCTTCTGAACAGTCAAATATCGCCCCTCAGCCTACTATCCCTAGTCCAGCTGATCTCTTTAGCAATAATTCTGCTGCTTTCTCTGCCACCCAGTCCACTCCTCAGCCTACTATCCCTAGTCCAGCTGATCTCTTTAATAATAATTCTGCTGCCTTCTCTGCTCCTCAGACTACCCCTCAACCCACCCCAGCGTCTATTCCGGTTTCTGAAACCCCAGCTAATGCCTATCAATCAAATAACTACACTTCACCAGCCGCTTCTGCTGAGCAAATTTTTACTGCCGATACCACCAATAATTTTTATACTAACGATAATTCCAATCTGTTTGGTGAAAACGGCTTCACCCAAGCTGCCCGTAGTGGTAATCCGAACTCTAATCAGAGTATGATTAATCAATCCATCCAAAATGCCGCCATGTTGAATCAAGCTACCGAAGCTCAGAAAAATCCAAACCCAGAAGCAAATACCGGTCCCGAAATTGTTTATAATCAGCTCAATGTTCCAGTGGCTTCGCCAACTCATTTTGAAGAAAAATTCACCGTCGTCGACCCAAATGCTTCCGCAGACAAATCTGCTGAATCCGCCAAGGCTGAAAAAGAAGCTAAAGAAAAAGATCCGCGCACTATCGCCATGAAAGCCTTGAAGAAGATGACCACCATGGCCATGGTTTTCGGTATTCTCGCTGTTTTATTCCTCGTTTTAAGCTTAATCGGTCTAGTTTATGGTATTTCTCAAGGTGATAAAATTACTGCCGCAAATAACACTATTAAGAACCAGGCTAAAATCATTGCTGCCGTCGAAGAATCTTCTGGCGTGGCGAAAATTTCTACCCCAGCCGATGTGCCAGTTTACAAAACCACTCTCGGTTACATTTATCTTTCTGATTGGAATATCAAATTAAAAGTTCCGGATAATCTTTCCACCATGAGCTATGTCTTAAACACTTATGAATATCGCAATTCAATTTGCTTTAATGGTATTCAAAAAGGTGTCCAGGCCAAGCAGGAATTTGCTGACCCAGCCAAAAATCTCGGCAAGCAAGGTTGTCTCGTGCGTGTGCCAGTTTCCGAAGGTGATTTCGAAGCCTCCACTGGTAAACGTTTCGGCACCAAGGTCACGACTTACAAGGATTATAATTTCTTCTACACTGATCCAACCGTCAGTAGTAAGGATGGTGCGGAGCTCGGTCTTGAAACTGCTTCCAATCAAATCATTCGTAATATGATTTTTGCCCTCGAAACCTACGAATAGGTCAGCTTTATGATAAAATCAAAATAAGGGGGATTTTGATTTATTAAATAATTTTGTTAATTTTGTAAAACTGCCGGTATGATGAAGATATTGGCGTCGACAAATAGAAAGTGAAGTCAAATGTTTATTCCGATAGCACTCAGTATTATTGCTGGTATTGTTTGTGGTTCCGGTTTTGTCCTGGTCTATAACAAAAAGAATGAATCTGGTGGCAAAGCTAAGGCCGAAGATCTCATTCGCAAGGCTAAAAACGAGGCTGCCGATATCGTTCTCAAGGCTAAAAAAGAAGCCGGCAGTATTGCCGATAAATCTCAACAAGAAGAGGAGGCTCGTCGCAAGGATTGGCGCCAAACCGAGAAGCGTCTCTCTGAGCGTGAAACCTCACTCGATAATCGTTTCGATCAATTAGAAAAACGTTCGGAAAAATTAACCAACAAAGAACGTGAAATTGATGATTTGAAACTCGAAATTCATCAAATTCGTGACAAGCAGCAGGAAAAATTAGAAAAAATTGCTGGCCTTACCAAACTTGATGCCAAAGATAAACTGATCAAGATGACCGAAAAAGATATCAAGGACGATCTTGTCGGTTTGATTACCAAAGAGCAAAAAGAACTTCGTCGCGATATCGATGAAACTGCTCAGGCCCTACTCGTTACTGCTATGGAACGCATGTCTTCCGAAGTCACTGCTGATCGTACTGTCACTGCTTTGAAATTGCCAGATGACGAAATGAAAGGTCGCATTATCGGTAAGGAAGGTCGCAATATTCAGGCCCTCCAGCGTGCCACTGGTGTGGATATTATGGTCGACGATACTCCAGGTATGGTGGTACTTTCTTCCTTCGATCCGATTCGTCGTCAAGTCGCGCGTTACGCTTTGGAACGCTTAATGAAAGATGGTCGCATTAATCCATCCAGTATCGAAGATGCCGTAGCTAAGGCTGAACGTGAAATCGAAAAAGAAGTTGTGCGTGCCGGTGAAGATGCTGCCCGTGAAGTCGGCGTGATTGGTATTCCGCACGAAATTTTGCACTTGCTCGGTGAGCTCAAATTCCGTACTTCCTATGGTCAAAATGTCTTACTTCACTCGATTGAAATGGCACATATGGCTGGTATGATCGCCGAAGAAATTGGTGCTGATGTTCGCGTCGCTAAGACTGCTACTTTGCTTCACGATGTGGGCAAAGCTGTTACTCATAAAATCGAAGGTAAGCACGCCGAGATTGGCGCTGAGCTCGCCAAAAAAT
>CAUTXD010000019.1:0-7244 GCA_963542535.1 uncultured Candidatus Saccharibacteria bacterium | reverse complement strand
GAATTTTTGGCAAAAAGTGTCGGATAGAGGATTGGAACTAAGTAAATATGCAAGGCATTTGGGAGACCAGAGAAGAAACAAACCGAGGCGGCATAAGCCAAAATCAGGGAGGTAAAATAGAGTTTGGCTGGGGTAATAGAGCGGATGGAGTTAGTGATGTCGAGATTTTTGGTGTTAGATCTCGAAGACAACTTTTTGGCTTTTTGGCGAGAATAACAGAGGCAGATTACACAAGCGCCACTGCAAAAAATAATCAAGATACCGATAAAACCAGTCTCAACTAAAATGGCAACATATTGGTTTTGGGTAATTTCCTTAGTGGAACCAAGTTCTGGAAACATCTGATAGAGGGCAACGCCAGAGGAGCCCAGGCCAGAGCCGAAGAAGAATTGCCTTGGATGGCTAAGCGCGAGACGTAAACCCATTTTTGAGAGCTTAACACGAATATCTGTTGATTCTGCAATATAACCGTCAAAAAGCGGGGTAGTCGAGGTGGAATTAGCACTAGAATTAGTATTAGAATTAGTACTAATATTATCGTTAGATGCGAGACTAGACGATTCATTAGAGGTGACTGAAGGATTTTTAGCTTCGGGAAGAGGAATCTTGACTCGACCGAGCGTCATCTGACTAAGGGAACGACTAACTCCGCCCATAAACGTATCAGAGGCGGGACCGAATTCCGACATTAAACCTTGAACAAGCGTAACAAAAATTAGAGGGAATAGAACTAGGGATATGAGTTTCGTAGCAATAAGGAGTCTATTTTTAGCATGAAATAATTCATAGAGAAAAATTACCGCGATGGCCAGGAAGAAGGAGTAGGTTGCTCCCCTTGAAAAAATTAGAAAAAGTGTTGAAATAATATAACCAGCTAGTGCGAGGTAGCGGATTTTAGCTTGACGAGTTTGATGATTTTTCGGATGAATGACTCGAAAAACCAGAAAGATGGCCGGGGCAAGTAAGAGGTTACCCATAAACTGCGGCTCGATAGCAAAACCATTGGGGTGAGGAAAGCCAAAAGAGAGATTAGTACAACCAAGACAAAGTAAAATTCGATCGCCGGGAATATTAAGGGTATTTAAGATAGCTTGCACCCAACAAAAACCGGAGGCCAAGGTAGCACCCAAAAGAAAGGATTTTTCAAGCGAAAGAGGGGTCTTTTTTAATATAATATTTTTATAAAAAGTCAAGAGGGAAAGATAAAGACACCAGATGATACCAGCCGTCATGAAACCGCGGAGTTTATTAGGACTCCAGAGAAGAGTGAGCGAAAAATAGAGTGGAATACTGCTCAAAATCAGGGGAATCTGCACGGTAGATTGAGTGAGCTGAGTTTTTTTCGTAATGAGATTACAGAGGTCAGCGAGAAAAATTGGCAACGATAAAATACCCATCAAAAGTAGCCACAACAGAGGTAGGGAAAACTCGTAATTAGATGACTCAGTAGAGAAAAGTGGAATGACTGGATAATAAGAAAAAAAGAGAATGATGGGTAAAATCCAAAAGAAACGACAGTGAAGAGGGAGAAGTTTTTGATTTAAGTTTTCAAGTTTGTTTTGGAGATTATCTAACATGGGTTTTCCCTGTACGTTAAGGTTTTATTTTGGTTCTTTTGGCGTTTTTTGGACTTTTTCGACAAACTGACGAATTTTTCTATGGAAGTTTTCCGTACTAAACTTAGTGGCGGTGGCAGAAATTTCCTGAGGCGAAAGAAAAGAATTTACGGATTTTGCTTCAAAATTTTTCAAAGTTTGAGCAAGGGAATCGACGGATTGCTCCTCGAAGAAGAGACCGTTTTTACCATCACGAATGTAATCGAGTGCTCCACCTTGCTTCAAAGCGATGACTGGACAGCCAGAAGCTAATGCCTCGACTGGAGCAATGCCGAAAGGTTCATTAGATGGAAAAACGAAGGCCTTGGCATATTTAACAAATTCCTTAAGATCAGACTGCGGCAAGATATCGAAGAAGGCTACACGCTTCGAGCCGGCGGCCTGACTAACTAGCGATTCATGAGCTGCACCATTACCGATGAGAACTAAATTAAGCTGAAGTTTCTTACAAGCGGCAATAATTAAATCTAGACGTTTCCAATTGACTTGACGAGAAAAATTCAAATAAAATCCTTCCTTGAGGAAACTTTTTGGGAGCTTTTGGAGGATCTCCGGAACTTTTTGGAGGATTTCTGGGAGTTCCCTAGCGGATTTTTCAGAGATAATTTGACTTTTATTATGTTTTATGTTGTTTTCTGCTTTTGCAAGTGTTTGCTTTTTCTTTGAATTATGTTGTGATAATATTTGACAATTTGGCTGAATTATTTCACGATATGGAGCGACGGCTTGGAAGTTTTCCACAGCTACAGGTGGATAAATAATCGTGCTTTCCCTTTCGTAAAATTGTTTGATTTCCTGCTTGGCAAAATCTGAAATAGTTAGATAGTAATCTGGACGCTCGGCCGCTTCGAGATCTTTTTTGCGTAGATTTTTTACCATCAGTCGAAAAACTGGACGAACTAGAAAATTCAATTTTCCGAAACCAGGGTCTTCGAGATATTCCCTGTATTTCCCCCAATAATATTGGGTCGGAACGTGACAATAACAGATATGGGCACCGGGTTTGGTTTTGACAAACTTGGCATCACAACCAGAAACTGAGATCACCAAATCATAGGCGGTGAGGTCGAGATGCTTGAAATAATTCTGACGCAGAGGGGCGATAAATTTACGTAAAAAGGCCGGAAGGAGATTTAACCAACCGGTTTTAACTTCGGCATCAAGAAACCAGTTAATCTGTTTCGGGCGATATTGAGAGGTATAGATAGGTGCTTCTGGATAAATGCGGTGTAATTCCCTCAGGACTTGCTCGGCACCACCGACCACGGTGAGCCAATCACAAACCAGGGCGATTTTTGGCTCGCCAATTTTCAACTTAGCGGCTTTTGTATTGGTGGTTTTAGATTCAGTCATTTTTGACTTGGTAATTTTCGATTCAACCATTTATTTAGCACCTTTTTGGAAGATTACGGCGCGAATGGTTTGAAGCATAATCTGTAAATCGAAGAGTACCGACCAGTTTTGGATGTAATAAAGATCAAGTGAGCGACGCTCATCAAAACTAATATCACGACGACCAGAAACTTGGGCTAGGCCAGTGAGGCCAGACTTAACCGTAAGAAGAAGTGAGCGGTCACCGTAATTACGTAATTCCCCTGGCACAAGCGCACGTGGACCAACAAGAGAGATATCGCCGCGTAAAACATTAAATAACTGAGGTAATTCATCGAGCGAAGTGGCACGTAAGAATTTACCGATGCGCGTGATGCGAGGATCGCGAGCTAAGAAATCACCATTTTTGCGATACTGATGAGAGAACTCAGCGGCAGAAGCAATCTTCCCTTCTTTTTCCATTTTGGCGAAGGCTTCTTCTGGAGTCATGCCAGAGTAGGCGGTTTTCATACTGCGGAATTTAAGAATCTTGAATTTACGATTGTATTGCGTGAGGCGATATTCACTGTAGATAGTTTTCGATTTTGGATCGGAGATTTTAATACAGAGCCAAATAACTAACATCGGAATGAAGGTTAAAATAATACCGATAAGACTAAAAATAATATCCATGAAGCGCTTAATAATGCGAGCGTTACCCACAAGTGGCGTAACCTTAACCAAAATAGCCGGCGTACTACCGATGAGCTCAAGTTGACCCATGTGCTGAGAGAGTGCGGCTTCAGATGGGATGAAATAATAGAGGAGATGATGATTAATTGATTGACGATAAACATATTCAGTCTGGCGTTCGTCGGTTTGAAAAATCACATCAACCGTCTGATCCTTCAAAGCATCCTTCAAGGAAGAATACTGAAAATGACGGAATTCTTTTGGAATATATTTACTTCCAGCTACTACGCCGACCAAGCGGTAGCCATCTTCGGGGTAAGCAAGAATTTGATTAATTAAATAAGTGGTGTTTTTCGAATTACCGACGATAATAGCGCGTTGGGTGCCAATTTTTTGCAGCATAAAACGCTTGCGGAAAAATTTCAAAATAGCCCGCATAAGGAATAGTGAAACAAAACAAGTGAAGATCGAATAAACGGCGATCAAACGAACGGGAAAGAGATTTTCCTGGATAAAGAAATCAAAAGTAATGATTCCCATGACGCCCACTACCGAGGCCACAAAGAGGCGATAAAGTTCACCCCATCTGGATTTGGCAAAAATCACATCCTTACGATAAAGTCCCATGACAAAAAGCATGATAATCCAAAGCGGCACCAAGAAAACCAGCGGTAAAAGAAATTCCATTGAGGTGATTTCAAAGTAATACGGCCTGGAGTCAAGTTTAGTGCGAATCATGTAGGCAAAAGCAAAAGAAGCGATGATTGCTACAATGTCGCCTAAGATGAGAAATAAACGAAAAATAAAATCGGAATTTTTCTTCATTAGTTTTATTTTAACCCAAGAGAAAGCTTTTTTGAAGAGAGAGAAAAAACTATGCAGATTAACTGCATAGTCTATTTTCGAGTGAGGTGGACCTTAAATTTATTTATTCGACAGTAACCGACTTAGCGAGATTACGTGGCTGGTCGACATTATTACCACGATAGACGGCTAGATAGTAGGCGAACATTTGGCTTAAGAGATTAAAGAGAAGCGGAGTGAGTAATTGAAGTTTGGTGTCAATTTTTACTACGCCTTCCACTGGTAGATCCACCTCAGTATCAGAAAAGACAATCACATGGCCACCGCGCGCCAAGACTTCCTGGATGCCGGAAACGGATTTTTCGAACAAGAAACCAGATTGCAACATCACAACTTCGAAGAAACGGTCATCAATCAAGGCGATTGGGCCGTGTTTTAATTCCCCAGTCGGATAACCATTAGCATCGATATAGGAAATTTCCTTGAGCTTCAGAGCGCCTTCGAGAGCGATAGGATAATTCACATCACGGCCGAGATAAATCGCGTGCTCGTAATTGGTGTAATTCTTGGCGAGTTTAGAAATTTCCTCCTGCTTCTCGTGTAAAATACGCTTGATTTCCTCTGGCAGAAGATTAATTTCGTCAACCAAGGCGGCGACTTGTCGAGCATTCAGACCCTTAGCTTCAGCAATGGTGAGACCAAACATTAAAATGGCGATGACCTGAGAAGTGTAGGCCTTGGTACTGGCGACAGAAATTTCTGGACCAGCATGGACATAAGTACCACCGTCAACTTCACGCGCAATAGTTGAACCAATAGCGTTGACGATGCCGATAGTTTTGGTACCCTGAGATTTAATTTCACGAAGACATGCTAAGGTATCAGCGGTTTCACCAGACTGGGAAATAATGAGAGCCACCGAGTGATCTGGAATATAAGCATGGCGATAGCGATATTCAGAAGCAATCACCGGCTCGATGGTGACACCTGGCAGGACTTGTTCGATAAGATAAGCGGCAGTATTAGCAGCATAATAAGCGGTACCACAACCAACCAAGATGATGTGCTTAATTTCTTTTAGTTCCTTAACGGAAAGATTTGGGCCACCGAGATGAACGGTATGTTCCTTCGTATTGATGCGTCCACGCAAAGTTTCTTTCAAGCTGTCTGGTTGCTCCATAATTTCTTTAAGCAAGAAATGATCATAACCACCTTTTTGAATAGCCGAGAGATCGGTGAGAATTTTTTCAACTTTCACAGAAACTGGCTGAAGGTCGAGGGTTTTAACTTCGACATGATCACGAGAAATCAGCGCAACTTCCCCGTCATTTAGGTAGATAGCATTTTTAGTATTACCGATAAGCGCTGAAGCATCTGAGGCGATGAGGGTTTCATGCTCACCTACGCCAATGACAAGAGGCGAACCAGAGCGAGCGACCACGAGATGTTCAGTATCATCTACAGACATTACGGCAATACCATAGGTACCAGAAACGAGTTTGAGTGCCTGAGTTACAGAGTCGAGTAAATTATGCGATTCCTGATAAAAACTATCGATGAGAGCCGCAAGTACTTCAGTATCAGTCTCGGACTTAAATTGATATTTTTCAGAGAGCTCTTTTTTCAAGGCTTTATAATTTTCGATAATACCATTATGAACCAAGAAAATGCTACCAACATGATGTGGGTGAGCATTGGTCTCAGATGGGTTACCGTGAGTAGCCCAACGAGTATGGCCGATACCAATATGATCAGATGTATAATGATCTTTAATTTTAGCTTCTAGATTGACGATCTTGCCAACCGCACGTAACAACGTAGGGTTTTGGCTTTGATCAAGAGTTGCCACACCGGCTGAATCATAACCACGATATTCTAGGCGCTTAAGGCCTGAGAGTAAAAATTCTTGAGCGTTATTTTTTCCAACATATCCGACAATTCCACACATATAACCTCCTTTTTTTCGATTATAACAGAAAAAACACCGCCGGAGCGATGTTTTATGAGAGATAGGCGAGTGATTCAATGATTTTAATGACACTAGGGTCCACTGGTTTCATAGGACAAAAACTAGTAATGTGCTAACAAGTTTTTTTTATCATAAGACAGTGGTAGACATTTGCCAGACAAAAGCGTTATGATGATTTTAACAATTTTATGAAAATTTATTTAATTCGTCATGGTGAAAGTTTGGCTAATCTAGGTTTAGCATCAGCGGATTTTTCTATGGATAATCAAAATAGTTTATCTAAAAAAGGTAAAGACCAGATACGAGCAATTATACCAGCCTTCCAGAATTATAATATTGTGCGGATTTTTTCTTCACCAATGAAACGAGCTGTCGAAAGTGCAGAAATATTACGATCTGGCCTGGCTAATAAACCGAAAATTATAATTGATGGTCGCCTAAAAGAAATTGATTACGGAATTTTTACCGATGATCGAGATAATCCCGAGATGCAAAATATCGCCAAGAAACAAATTGCCGGTGACCAAGAAATTCGCTTTGGCAGCGGAGAAAATATTCGTGAAATTCTGGAGAGGTTTTTAGATTTCTTAGTTGATATTTACAAAGAAAATCAAAATAACGAAATTATAATTCTTTCACATGGCCGTCTACTATCAATCATAAGCAAAAAAATTGAGGAACTTTGCCAGAAAAAAATTAGAAAATCCCAAATAAATAACGCTTCGATAATTAAAATTGAATTAAATAATAATGAAATTAATTTATTAAAAACTTATTTAAATACCTTAAAAGGCCAATTTTAAAATTGTATTTTCATAATGTTTATGGTAAAATCTTGGTAGTTAATTAAA
>CAUTXD010000018.1:0-7443 GCA_963542535.1 uncultured Candidatus Saccharibacteria bacterium | reverse complement strand
CATTGCTGGAACTAGATTTTGAGTCTGGCGCGTCTACCAATTCCGCCATTCGCCCATAGAGAAATTTTATCATATTTATAGAGTATTTCCAATAACTCTGTTATAATATTTTTATGAATTCTGTAACTGGTGGGCAATCTACAGAGGATAAGCAACGTCAAACCGTCGCCGATCTCGCTCGAAAAAAAGTCATGGAAGCCTTTCATCAAGGTGAAAATTCTGTTGCCAACCAAAATCTAGCTAACGTCGCACCTACACGCGTGATTTCTTCTACTGAATATAGTCAAAAACTCGCAAGCACTTCACCAGCCACTTCCGCCAACTCATCTGCCATCAAACAGTCGAAAAACTCTTTATTTAATTTAATTTCCAAGGCACAGAAAAAACTAAAAGGCCTCACTCAAACTACCGAAACTTACGCCAAAAATTCTTTTAAGCACCCCTCTACGAAAACTTCAAATTCACAAACTTCCACTGACGCCACATATAATCAATCCTCATCCACTACATCCAGTCAATCATCATCCACCGATCGCCCAGTTTATCAAAATTTTGCCACCCAAAAATCTCCTAACACGGGCAATCCTTTTCGCCGCACTTATCAAATTCAAACCGGCACCAATCGTTACAATCCTTATCAAAATCAAAGTTCAATTAGTCAAAATTTTAGTAGTCAAACACCAACCAATTTAGGCAGCACCACAGGAAATTATGCAGCCGCCCATCAAACTTACGCCGTACAGCCCAACACACAATATAACGCGCAAAATAACTCACAATACAATTATCAAACTCAACCTACAGGCGGCGAAATTGGTTCACTCAAACAAGCTCCAATCAATATGAATCAAAAAGTGGATTGGCAAAATTATCACAGCGCTTGGCAAAATTATTATCAAAAATACTACAGTGAATATTATGCTAAAGCCGCCAAATCATACGTAGAGACCGAAAAAACTGAGCTAAATAATCAGTACGAAAAACGCAACCAAATCGGCCAACTAGCTCTCGATAGTCAAAAGCGTCTAATCGAAAATCTCAAAAACCCAAAACCGAAAAATCCTGAAACTAGCGAAAAATTTTCCGAAGACACCCAAGCCAAAACCACCGAAACTCCCCCTTCACTCGAATCAATTCATATTAAAACCATCGAAGCTACACTAAAAGAGCGTATTCAGAAAAAAGCCAGCAGTAGCTTCCAGCTCTCTAAAAAACATCGCAAGTTCATCCCGATTTTCGCCGGAGTTTTCACCGTACTTTTCATCCTATTCTTGCAATATAACCGCCTAATCTTCGCTCCGATTATGGCCTATATTGCTCCCGGAAATTCCAATGACACCGAAATCACCGCCATTGATCCGACCATCACTACTGCCCCGACTGCCGAGCCGAAACTCATTATTCCGAAGCTCAATATCGACGTTCCAGCGCACTTTAACATTGCCAATGACACTGTCACTATTGATAACGCAATGAACCATGGTGTTGCCCAGTTTAAAGTCCCTGGCGCCGATGCACTGCCAGGTCAAGTCGGCAACCTTGTAATTTCTGGTCACTCCGCCGGTGATATTTATAGTAACAATCAATACAAATTTATCTTCTCCGGCCTCGAACGTCTGCAGGATAATGACCTTATCTACGTCAATTACAATTCGGTTCGTTACACCTATAAAGTTATAAAGAAACAAACCGTCGAACCAACTGATGTAGCCGCATTAGTTTACCCAACCAGTAAACCAATTCTCACTCTCATTACTTGTACGCCACTCGGCTCCGACCGTTACCGCCTATTGGTGACCGCCGAACAAGTTAGTCCAACCTACGAAGAAAAAGCCGTTAGTACCCCAACTTCTACCGATTCTACTACCGCTTTACCAGGGAATAATACCTCCTCCAAAATGCCGGCCAACGAAAAGTCATTCTTTCAAAAAATCTGGGGCTTCCTCACCAATAATCATTAAAGGCCAATCAAAAAATAGACTCCACCACGGGTCTATTTTTTAACATTAATTTATGTTTAGTTAAACCAAAAAAGAGGCCCCATTCCATAAAAATCTCAGCCTCAAGTTCACGAATCTTCTTATCATAAAAAATAGACCTGCCTACAGGTCTATTTTTACTTAATCTTAGAATAATTTATCACGCTTAATCTGCAAGCCATTATCGCTCGCCCCCACATAATAAAGGTAACGGTTATTATGATTAATCACCGCATCAAAACCATTCGCTACATTTTCCAAAATCGTGCGCTGATTATCATGATCAAAATCATAAACTTGCATCTTGCCATCTACCACATCAAACATCAAATAATAATCCAATTGCCTAATCGCATTATTGTTATGTTCGAATTGCAAAAGTTCCATCAATTCCAAATTCACCAGCATTACTTTTTTATCGCTCACCCCCATAAAGAATTCACCATTCGCGGAAGTATAAAAATCCGACGGCGCCGCCTCCAAAGTTTTCTCCATGGCCAAATTCAAACTAGTATTTTCACTATCATGATTTGGATAATCATCCGTATTGTAAATCCGGAGATCTTGCCCGATTACCGTATTGAGGTATTTTTCACCATAAAATTCGGTTAGATTGACAAAAATATGACTCAATTCCACCGCTTCATCAACTTCATCAATCTTAATCTCGCCCGTATCTTTCAATTTAAAAATACCAATCACGAATTTTTTCTCCGCATTCAGTTTCTTCACAAAAGCCAGTTCCGAACCGTACATCGAAAACTTCGCTACCTCCGACACCATCGTTTCGTAAATAATTTTATCATTCAAATTTACTTCACGAATTTTGCCATCTATCAGTATCATCAAACGCGTGGCTTGACCATCTGAAATTTGCACTTCCGAAATCACATAACTATTTTTCGCCTTCTCGGTCTTAGTAAAATCCTCAGCCTCTTTAATCTCCAGCTTCTTTTCTTGCACAATTTTCTCAATATCCTTATCCAGGAAACCACTGACCGCCTTAGTTAAATTCACGCTCTTCGCGGCTTCCTTAAAATTCAATAGCAACCATTCCGAATTTTCACCGGAAACCAAATTCACCACCGCTTTTTCACTATTTTCGTTCCAGATAATTTTCTTCAAGCTACCCGTGAATTTGCCATTTATCACAAAACTCGAAACGCTCGTTATATCAAATTCCGAAGTCGTAATATCACCCTCCAGATTTGTCACATATTTAAATTTTGGTGATTCTTTCAAACCATACAAAATCGCTCGGTGGTTCGTCGCCGTCTCAAAAAAGCTCAAATCTTTTTCCGTCGCCAAAACTTCCGTCTCGCGCGATTGCTTAAACAAACGTGGATATTTCAAACGCAAAAGTTTGCCAGAAGTAATCGAAATTTTTTTACTCCAGGTATCATAACCATCCTTTCTCAAAACAATTTCATGCTCACCAGCTGAAAGTAGTTTCGAAATATTCGTCTCCGCAATTTCACGACCATCCGCTATCACCTTAGCCCCAGTTGGTAAAGATTCCGCCTGCACCATGCCGTATTGCTCAAACTCTAATTTACGATTCAAGCGCCAGCCCTTCACTACCGCCACCAAAACAAACACCATAAAAATCACAGCAATAAACGAAATTACATCTACTATAACTACGCGAATTAATTGATTTCGCTTTTCTTTATCAAAGTCCATATTGTCAACATTATAACACACCAACCTCTATAAAAAATCAAACATAATCACTATTGATTTGCATAAGTATTATTATTATAATTAAACAAAATAAGCGAGGAAAAATGGAAAGAAATTTAACGAACCAGCGCGTTCAGAGTCGTGCCACCCATATTACTGTTAGAAACTCTGGCACCCTTAATCGTCATTTCGTTAAAGCTCCTCGCAAAATTGTCTTTTCTGAGGATTCTGATGATTCTGATGAATTTTCCGACGCCTCAGACATTCGCACTCCAGCCACCCCTGTAGCGTCAGCTCAATCCACCCCAACCTCATACACCACACCAGCTCCTGCCCCGACCGCGAAAAAAATAACCATTTCTTTTGATTCACTTCGCGAATCGCTCAAAAATAATGCGACCATGCGTCCCGCTTCTAACACCCCAGCCACTTCCATCCCGAAGCCTCGTCCTACCACTTCTCACATCCAAATTTCTACTCCGTTAGATTTTTCTGCGCCAGCTCCAGTCACTGCTCCGTTAGATATTTCTGCACCAGCCCCAGTCGCTTCACCACTTGATTTTTCTGCGCCAGCCTCAGTCGCGAAGCCTACTCCTGCTTCCATTCCACGCCCCCTTAATATTTCAGAGCCAACATCTACCCCGATAAGCTTTACGACTCCGATTACACCAGTTGCGCCAGCCCCATTCACTACACCAGTCGCCCCGGTTACACCAACCATTCCAGTAGCCATGCCAACTCCAGTTCGTCCAGTGAGTACTACTGTTACAGCAGCCAGGCTAACCACGACTTCCGCCCCTACCGCCAAGCCGCTTACTAATACCGCCCATAAAACTCGTTCCACAATCGCACCACTACAGTCTCTTGCCGAACGTCGCCGTGAAGCCGACACTATCTCGCATTTCTCCGCCAAAAAACTCACGAACCGTGCTCGTCAAAATTCCAAAGCCCTAATGTCCGCCATGAAAGAGGAGACGAAACCAAAGTTTACCCCAGTCATGATTAAAAAACCAAAGGTTTCTAAAAAACATCTCATCTTTGCGGTTGCTAGCTCGATTTGCTGCATGGGCGTACTCTATGCCACTCTTAAATTTAGTATGCCAGACATTAGCGCCAAGGTTGCTGCCGCCCAAAACGGTGCCTCCTATCCGTCTTTTGTGCCACGCGATTTTATTGCCAGCAGTGCCTCTTTCCAAAAAAATACTTTTACTCTTGAATTTATCGGACCAGACAAGACCCATTTCACCCTTGATCAAGAAAAACTCCCTTGGGATAGCAATGCCTTATTAAATAACTACGTCAAACCAACCTGGGGCGAACAGTACGACACAATTCGTGAACAGGGCCTTACGATCTACATGTATCAATCCAACGCCGCCTGGGTAAATGGTGGCACGGTTTATAAGCTCAATACCACCTCTGGTAGCCTCAGTAAAAAACAGCTAAAAAACATCATCACCTCACTCTAAAAATATCCCAATCAAATAAAATCTACTATTAACCAAGAGCTCAAACACTCAATCCACTCAGAATCTCAGCTTTCAGACTGAGATTTTTCTTCTCTTATCAGTAGTGGTATAATTAAGCCATTATGAATAAGGAAATTAGAACTCGTTTTGCACCCAGCCCTACCGGCTATATTCACATCGGCAATGTTCGCAGTGCCATTTATCCATATCTGATCGCCAGACAAAATCACGGTCAGTTTATTTTGCGCATTGAAGACACCGACCAAAGTCGTTTCGTAGAAGGTGCCGCCGAACTGGTTTTCGATACTCTTAAATGGCTCGGACTAAACTGGGACGAAGGTCCAATGGTGGGCGGTCCAGACGAGCCTTATTATCAAACCGAGCGCAAAGATATTTACTTAGCTTGGGCTAAAAAACTTCTTGAAAAAGGTCTGGCTTATGCCGACGATACTCCTTCCGAAAAAATCGAAGAGTTTAGAAAACTCGATAACGAGCAAAAAATTCCTTATCTTTACCGCAATCATCGTCCAACCAACCCACCAGAATGGCGTGAAGGTCTGCCAATTCGTTTCAAAACTACCCCGAAGCATTACGAGTGGCACGACGAAGTCATGGGCGACATGCAAACTGGTCCAGAAGTCCTCGATGATATTATCCTGATTAAAAAAGACGGTCTTCCTACTTATAATTTTGCCCACATCGTCGACGATACTTTGATGAAAATTACCTACATTACCCGTGGTGTCGAGTATCTCTCTAGCACACCGAATTATCTTGCACTCTACGACGCTTTAGAATTACCTCGTCATCTTTTTGTCTCTATGCCACACATCCTGGCTCCTACTGGCAATAAAAAACTCGGCAAACGCGATGGCGCCAAATCCGTCACCGAATATCGTGATGATGGTTTTCTGCCGGAAACCATGCTAAACTACCTCGCCTGCCTCGGTTGGAATGACGGCACCGAACAAGAAATTTACTCAATCGATGAAATGATCGAAAAATTTGAAATTTCCCGCATTCAAAACTCCGGCGCTCGTTTCGATGAAACCAAAATTCTTTGGATGAATGGTCAATGGATTCGTAAAATTGCCGACGAACAGGGAATTGATGCTCTCTATGTCAAAACCTGTCTCACTTCTGGTTCCGAAGATTTCTCTCGCTATCAAGTTTTTAAGCCACTTAATTTCTGGCCAGAATCTGCCGATCAAGAAACTGATGAATACAAAAAATCTGTGCTCAGTATCATCTATGACCGCTTGAAAACTCTTTCCGATTTACGCACCATGACTACTTATTTCTTCGAAGAACCGACTATTGATCTTGATTTAATTTATAATAATAAATTCCTCAAGAAACTTTCCGAAACCGAATATCGTGACCTACTTAAGCTCACTATTGCGAAGTTAAACGAAGTTGAAGAAGAGGATTGGACCGACGATAATCTTCAAACGAAACTTAATAAATTACTTACCGCCACCGGCAAAAAACCTGCCGAATATTTCAGCTTAATTCGCATTGCCGTCAGCTTTGCACCATTTAGCCCAGCCCTCCATCAAACTTTACGTGTACTCGGCAAAAACCGCACTCTAGCTCGTTTGAACCGCGTCCACACCGCAATCTCTCACGATTAAATCTACCCAAAATAAGACCCGTTCATCTTAAAAATTCAGTGAGCGGGTTTTTATTTGCATTTTTTTAAGCTAAAATACTTCATATCTTTACAAGCCTCAAAGGCTTTGCCATAATAGTAGAAAAGGAGTCGTTTATGGCAAAATTTTATCAAAATGCGGGGGAACCAAATAGCAAAATGAACTGGGTTTCCGAAAGAGACAATCCAGACACCACGAACGACTCTTGGGATTCTGGTGCCTTCCAAAAAGATTTGCCAGACCACTATCAAAATTACGAAGAAAATGATCCATCCGACGACAATCACCTCGAAGACGAAGGTGACGAAAACGACCTCGGCGACATGTCCGACGAGGAATTCCGCCTACGTAACCGCACTACCGACTCCGATACCGACCCACATCTTTTCGACCCCATCGATGACTCAGAATGGAACGACGCCAGTTTCGACTGCGATTAACCCTATAAATTGCTACGAGCTTACGCTATAGCTACACTTTTAAGATATAACGATCATTTCTCATGGCACATTAATCTATAGCCCATCTAAACTATTGCGGTCATATCCGAAAAATGTTATTATTATTTCACGGTTCCGTCGTCTAGTGGTCCAGGACGTCTGGTTCTCATCCAGAAAATCGCGGGTTCGAACCCCGCCGGAATCACCATTTTAAGAAAAG
>CAUTXD010000017.1:0-7453 GCA_963542535.1 uncultured Candidatus Saccharibacteria bacterium | reverse complement strand
CATATATGTTGTAAATACAGAACACCCCGCCGGGGCGGGGTGCTGTTTAGTGCCTTAAATATTCAGAGATTTGAGAATTTAGCAGTCTTATTTGTCGACAACTTCACCTTCGACTGGTTCATCTGGGTTGGTTTTGCCAGCTTCTGGGTTAGCTTGGTTGGCAGAGTTAGCTTGGTAAAGTTTGGCACCGATTGGCATTACTTTATTAGCTAATTCTTTAGCCGCTTCTTCATATTTGGAAGCTTCGGCATTAGTGTCTTTTAGAACTTCCTTAGCTTCTTCGACTGCCTTCTTGATGGTTTCTTTATCTTCATCAGAGATTTTATCCTTGAACTCATCAGGCATTTTTTCGTATTGATAGATAGCTTGTTCTAGGTGATTCTTAGCATCGATAGCTTCGCGCTTTTTCTTATCTTCATCAGCGTGGAGCTCAGCGTCTTTTTGAGCTTTTTCAATATCTTCTTTAGACATGTTGCCAGAGTTTTGAATAGTAATACTCTGTTCCTTGCCAGTTCCCTTATCACGAGCAGTAACATTTAGAATACCGTTAGCGTCGATATTGAAGGTAACTTCAATCTGAGGAACACCACGTGGAGCTGGAGCAATACCGTCGAGTACGAAGCGACCGAGAGATTTGTTGTCGGAAGCCATTTCGCGCTCACCCTGCAAAACGTGAATTTCTACCTGTGGCTGATTATCAGCGGCAGTGGAGAAAGTCTCAGATTTAGAGGTAGGGATAGTAGTATTGCGCTCGATAAGCTTGGTGGAGACGCCACCCATAGTTTCGATACCGAGAGAAAGCGGAGTGACATCGAGCAAGAGAACATCCTTCACATCACCCTGAAGTACACCACCTTGAATAGCAGCACCGACAGCCACGACCTCATCTGGGTTAACACCTTGCATAGGTTCTTTACCGAAGAGTTCCTTAACTTTTTCAACCACAGCTGGCATACGGGTCATACCACCAACCATCACCACTTCATTGATATCGCTAGTGGAAAGTTTAGCATCCTTGAGAGCCTTATGAACTGGCTCAGCGAGGCGTTCGATGAGCGGAGAAACTAATTCTTCCATCTTCGAACGAGTCAAAGTGTATTCAAAATGTTTTGGACCATCAGCATCGGCAGAGAGGAATGGAAGGTTAATTTCGGTTTCCTTAGCGGAAGAAAGTTCCTTCTTGGCTTTTTCAGCTTCATCCTTAATACGTTGCATGGCAGCAGCGTCTTTTTTGACATCGATACCAGATTCTTCTTTGAATTTATCACAAAGGAAGTTGACGATAAGGTTGTCAAAGTCTTCACCACCAAGGTGAGTATCACCGTTAGTAGAAAGCACTTCGAAAACACCGTCACCTAATTCTAGGATGGAAACATCGAAGGTACCACCACCAAGGTCAAAGACCACGATTTTCTCTTCGCTCTTCTTTTCTAGACCATAAGCGAGAGCGGCGGCAGTAGGCTCATTAATAATACGTTTAACTTCAAGACCAGCAATCTTACCAGCATCTTTAGTAGCTTGGCGCTGAGAGTCATCGAAGTAGGCAGGAACGGTAATGATAGCTTCAGTAACTTTTTCACCAAGGAAGGCCTCAGCATCAGCCTTGATCTTGGAAAGAATCATGGCAGAGATTTCCTCTGGGGTATATTCCTTACCATCCATCTCTACGGCCACACCGTTACCTTTTTTAACAATCTTATATGGCATAATATCGAGATCGCGCTGAACTTCTTTATCATCAAACTTACGACCAATCAAACGCTTAATACCATAGATGGTGTTCTTTGGGTTTGTAACACGTTGACGTTGGGCAACTTTACCAACGAGGCGATCACCTTTTTTAGTCACAGCCACGACAGATGGGGTGGTGCGATCACCTTCAGCATTGGTAATAACTTCCGGCTTTCCGGCTACCATGTAGGCGAAAGCGGAGTTAGTTGTACCAAGATCAATACCAATAATTTTACTCATAAATACTCCTTGTTTATTATTTTTGGCACTTTAGCGGTTATTCTGCTAATTTGTCTTAAGTATAGCTAATTAGCACTCTAATGTCAAGACTGCTAATTATTAAATTAACAGGGGTGGATGAGAAAAATTAAAAAGATTTTTGAGATTTTTGCCTATTTTTTGATGAAAATTTTCTTTACAAATTCGATTAATTCGACCCGGAATTGAAAAAGTAGAAGACCGATGCCAGCTACCGAAGAGCCGATAATTGCCGTGGAACCATTAAATTGCTTGGGCGATTTTTCGGGATCGCCAGTTTTTGGTACCTCAAGTTTATCGGTGGCACCAGTATTAGCCTTTTGCTTACGACAGCGATGCGTCTCAGGATTACGTTCATACCCCTCTTTGCAAGGCGCGGGAGTTTTTTCGTCTTTTGAGTCAATTTTCTTGCAACGATTAGTAGCTGGATTTAGCTCCTTGCCCTCACCACAAGTTTTAGGAGTCTTTGGTACTGGAATTTTTACGCAACGACCACTCTTTGGGCTGATTGTTTTACCCACTTCGCATGGTTTCTTTGCATTTCCTGCAGGACTAATCTTTTTACAACGATGCGTCTGAGGGTTAAGGTAATAGCCTGTCTTGCAGATCTTTGGTTGATTTTCATGAGAATTCTCCTTATTACAGCGATGAGTAGCTTGATTTAGATAATATCCAGGTTTGCATTGTTTGGGAGTATTTGGTTTTGGCGTGACGATTTTATTACAACGATGAGTTTCCTGATTCCTAATATAGCCAGGCTTACAGGGTTTATTCACAGTATTTTCAGTTGGCTTAGGCTGATTAGGCTTAGTAGGCTTAGTAGGCTTTGGTTGTTTAGGTTGTTTAGGTTGTTTCTGAGGGGTTTTTGGCTCTATAGGCTTTCCTGGCTCTTGTGGCTTTTTCGGTTTCTTTTTGTGACGTTCATCATAGGTTTTTATGCAACGATTAGTTAGAGGGTTACGAATTTTCCCTTCTGGACAGGGTTTAGGGTCCGGCAAAACACTGCGATGTTCGGCATCGGTTGGTGCCTCGGCGAGGATAATTTCGGTCTTAGAATTCCCCGTCAGAGAGCCGAGGCTGACAGATCCAAGTAGCTCGGCTCTCTGTGGAACTTTACCGATATTATAATAATTTTGGGGACCTCCATCTCTTTTCAGACTTAAAGGATTCCAGGCGTCATCCTTTTTGGCGCTGGAAAAATCTAAAAATAAGATGGACAAAAATAATAAAAATAGGCCAGCGGTGAAACAACACATAATTGGTTTTTCTGGTCGCTTTCTGAATTGTACTTTTTTCATATTTACCTCACTTAATTTGTTTGACTGCAATTTAGCAAGTTTAAGAAAAAAGGAGAAGCATAAGCGGAAAGATTTTTGATTTTACAGATAGAAAGAAGCCTTAAAAATTTTTAGCATAAGCAAGTTATAAATTGTCATAAGCAAGATATGATTGACCATAAGCATGATATAATATAGCTAAATGGAGATTCAAACTTTACTATTGACTTTCGGGGTGATAATTTTGAGCGCCCTGGCTCAGTCTTCCATGCAGTTAAGCACGGGAGTATTTCTTTTGCTGTACCGAGAAAGTGCCGGAAGGTACTTGAAAAAGAAAACGAAAAATCTTCTTTCAAATTACATCGTAGGTTACATCTTTTTAACAAGTTTACTCCTAACCTCAATCTGTTATGCCCTAATGGTATTATTTGGTGGCAATCTAACCATCCTGTGTTTGACGATTTTAATTTGTTTGATTTTTAGTCTTGCAATTTGCGTGTGGTTCTTCTACTATAAAACTAACAGATCCACGGAACTTTGGTTGCCAAAGTCAATCATCCGATACATCCGCAAACGCGCGGCAAATTCATCTAGTAATATTGAGGCCTTTTCGCTAGGTGTTTTGTCGGTGGTAGCGGAATTACCATTCATTCTAGCTTTAATGTTGGTTTCAGCCGATAGTTTTTTGAAGCTTCCTGCACTTTGGCAGATTGTAATGATTTTAACCTATACGGCGATTTCAGTGATGCCACTAGTAGTGTTGAAGCTAAGCATTCGCCATGGCAAAACAGCTGCGGAAATTCAAAAGTGGCGTTTAGATAATTTGGATTTTACAAAACTAATCTCGAGCATCCTTTTCATTACTTTAGGACTTTTTCTGATCGCTTTTAAATTAGTGGCAGGAGGTTTTTAGTGCGTAAGAAAAATAGCGAAAATCTACCAGTAACAGATAAGTTAATTAAAAAGATCTTAAAGACAGAATGTAAAATTGAGAATATTCCAGAACTAGATGCGCAAACTGTCGAGTTTATCGTAAAAAAAGTAGTGGCTTGGGCGGAGAAGAAAACCATTGTGACCCAAAGCGAATTCGATAAAAAATTAGCGAACGAGGTAAAAAAGTTTAATACTGATTTGGGGTTCATGATTGAGCAAAGAAACAAACTGGTTTAGAGAAGGATGAATGATGAGTGAAAAATTTGATTATGATTTGATAATTATTGGTAGCGGTGCAGCAGGAATGTCGGCAGCAAGAGCGGCGGCAGCTAGTAATATTCGCGTAGCAATCATCGAGAATGAATTGGTTGGTAGTAAATCCGATATTTATCGCGTAGCGCAACTTTCAGCTTCCGATATTGCAAATCAATATTATGAAGCGAAGAAGTTTTTACAACTGAGTAATAATCAAGACACGCTAACTTATAATTACCCTTCCCTCTTCGAAACCATTCAAAAGCGGGTGAAAAAATATATCTTAGCCAAGAAAAAATCTTTCATTAATTTTAAGATCGATTTAATTCATGGTGATGCGCATTTTATTTCACCTTATGAAGTAGCCGTAGCAAATAAACGTTATTCAGCGAAGCGCTTCCTCGTCTGTACCGGCAGAAGTATGAATCTTAGTGCGATTTCAGGGGTTGAAACTACGAATTACTATTTGCCGGAAGATATTTTCATGCGCGTGAAAAAATTACCAAAAATCGTTTTAGTAGTGGGCGCCGGAAAGAAAGGAATTGAGACCGCAGAGTATCTCGCCAAAATGGGATGCAAGGTAATTGTGACAGAAAAAGAAGAGACAATTCTAGAAGGTTACGATAAAGAAGCGGTAG
The DNA here is from genome assembly GCA_963542535.1 of uncultured Candidatus Saccharibacteria bacterium. GTDB lineage: Bacteria > Patescibacteriota > Saccharimonadia > Saccharimonadales > Saccharimonadaceae > Nanosyncoccus. Next base: position 2,361 of record CAUTXD010000017.1, on the reverse strand, counting down.
AGGTAGTAACTAATAAATTGATGTCAGGACTAAAAATTAAGATTCTCACCAATACAAAGGTCGTGGCGATTCAGAAGGACAAAAATGAAACGGTCTCAAATGGACGTCGAGTAGCCACTGTAAAGGTAACAATGAAGCGCGGCGCCGATGAGAAGACGGTGTGGGTAGAAGCGATAGTTTTTGCGATTAATAATCGTCCAAACATCGAACTCGGTCTGGAAAATGCTGGGGTTAAATTCAGTGAACAAGGTATCGTCGTGAACGATCAGCTCGAAACCAGTGTGAGCCATATTTTTGCGGCCGGGGATGTAATCGCGAATCCTCTGAAACAGTCCGTTGGTCATTCGACGGAAAAAGCGGCTTACGAGGGGACACTAGCGGTAAACAACATCTTAAAACGCAATAAGCTAACTTTAACTTATCGCCATTTCTCAACCGTATTAAATACGACACCAAAAATTGTGACGGTCGGATTAACGGAAAAAGATTGCTTATCACGGGGTATTAAATGTAAGATTGTGATTGTACCAGAAATCGAAACCACTCATTCCCTAATTGCGAGTGAAAAACTAGGATTTTTGAAGCTAATTTGCGACAAAGATAAAAAGCTTCTAGGTGCAACAATCGTAGCGAAAAATGCCGACCTTGCAGTGATGGAGATTGTGGCTGGCATGTATGGCGATTTAACACTCTTGGAACACGCTTCAATGCCTCACATTAATGAGAGCTTCTCCGATATCGTAAGGATAGCTGCCAAGAATTTGATGTAAAAACTACAAATACGAGTAAGGTGGTAGCTGGATTTTGCTCTGAATATAAATTTCAGATGAAAAGTCTAAATAAAAAAAGAACCTGATGGTTCTAAAACTTGGTGGCGGGGGTTCGATTTGAACGAACGACCTTTTGGTTATGAGCCAAACGAGCTACCAGGCTGCTCTACCCCGCGACGTATGTAGTTATTATAATCTACAACGATTTTTCTGTCAAATATTAACTGCCTAGTTCCAGTTCTATCTTAATATTCTGAAGCAAATATTGAATTTGAGCCTCTTTTATTTGTGTCCAATAAGATTTATCTACGATATAGCCACAATTATCAAACAATAATTCATCTGAAATTTCTACATTGTCGGATATTTGTTTGTAAATTCTGTGCACAATATCTGCGTGTAAAATTTTCGATTTAAAGTCTTGGATGTTTTGTTCTAGTGCGGTTTTCTGTAATGGATTTTCGTAGAACACTTCTTTTTGCAGGCCATAAAAATCTTCATTAGCTGAAAAATCGGAATAAGTATCATTACCGAGCAAGAATATGTTCGAATTATCCGTGTATAAAATTTGATCTAGAATCAAAGACAAATAACGCAGAAGGCAGGTAGCCAGTGGAGCTAATTCCTTAGCGATATTATGAAAATATAAAATAACTTTCAAACTATTCGGGTTCTTTCGTCTTTTGACAGAAAAATAATTAACTTCATCCGAAATTTGCCCCTTTTGAAAATATGAGGTGTTTATATATGAATAGAGTTTTGTTTTTAGACTGTCTACTTTCTCATTGTTTACTTTAAATTTAAGAAAAATTCGCTTGATGGCTCGATTGATAGATTCGTCACTCACCATCGAATCATCTAAAAATTTTCGCATATCAAAAACTGACCTTTCATGCTTAGGTTTAAATCTGAATACAGAGATATTTTCATAATTATCTGCGTAGTACTCAAAATCTATACCTTCAAACAATCCAAGCTCAGTGGCTTTTTTATAAATCAAATCACTAGCGTAGTGACTGTACGCGTTGGCAGTAATTCTATCTTCTGCTTGTTTGATTATCTTCTGTTCATTCATATCCAAATTATTGTTCTGGATTGGCGTAGTCGTCATTTTCCAGATAGTTAGGACAGGTATCCTTGTCGCCATCTTCCATATACCAACAGTTTTTCGTGGTATAGAAAGTTTTACGAGTGACATTGTTTTTATCATCGTTTAGCTGAATGGCGAATTCTGGATATGGGAAGTAATTATCGACCAATTCGACGCGAGCCTCGATGCGACGATATAAGGTATTGGCGCGACCAGTGGAGTCAACCTTAGCCTGCACGCCAGTAAGGTCAATCGGGTTACGTTTGCTATCATAAAGTGAAACAGCAAAGTCAGTATCTGGAGCGCCATAAGGGAGTGACAGTACTAAGAAAGTAGCACCAATGTTACGGTCATTGGAATTATGAAAGGTGTTCGGCACTTCAAAAGTGAGTGAACAGAAGAAGTTGCCCCCCTGACACTTAACATAGAAAAGTTCATTCTTGTGCTTATCAAAGGTACGAGAAACTTCACTAGCTCCAATTTCATTAGTACCATTCTTGC
>CAUTXD010000016.1:0-8269 GCA_963542535.1 uncultured Candidatus Saccharibacteria bacterium | reverse complement strand
CGCGAAACCGAACTTTACCGCGATAGTCAACGTTCACAGCTCAGAGTTCCTCACGAAAATTCCAATTCTATCACTAGCTCCAGGCCGCCCGAATCCAACCAAACCAAACGCTCGCGCAATCACCGTTTAATTCAATAAGGAAGCCTATGAAACAAAAAAATGAAACCTTAAGAAAACTTAAGACCATGCAGAAAAACAGTCGCGGACATCTCCTTCGCACTAATTTTCGCATCATGAAATACGGCATCATCGGTTACGGTCGTAATATCTGGCTTTCTATCACTTCGACTTTCGTGATGACGCTCACCCTCACTCTACTTTTTGCTACCGCCACTGCTAGCTTAGTGCTATCTTCTACCGCAGATAAAATGCGCGAAAAAGTCGATATTACCATTTATTTTAAGCCCAATACTGAAATTATTACACTTGAAAAAATCAAGAAAAAATTCTCCTCCGACTCCAACATTCGTCAAATTTCCTACACTACTACCGAAGAAGAATTCAATAAATTCGTCGAGGAAACCAAGAAAAACAATGAGAACAATCTCCTTTCTACCCTCGATGATCCTGACATGAAAGAACTCATGCTTTCCTCTATGCCTTCCGCACTTCGCATAAAAGTCTACGACACCAATAAACTTAATACTATTAAGGAAATCGTTAATACTGATTCGGAAGTTCACGAAAATCTCGATCCAAAAAAGGAACCGACCTACGACACTAATGACACCGCCATCGAAACCATTACTTCCTGGTCCAACATTGCTAAAACTGGTGGTCTCGCTATTTCTCTCATTCTTCTAGTTATCTCAGTTCTGGTCATTTTCAACACCATCCGCATGGCTATTTACTCTCGTAGTGAAGAAATCTACATGGAAAAGTTAGTTGGCGCCGATAATCATTTCATACGTGGCCCATTTCTTATCGAGGCGATCATGTCTGGCTTCTTTGCCGGTATTTTATCAACCATTATCGGTTTCTTCCTCTTTCACCTCATCGCCCCAAAACTCAGTGGCTATGACATTGACGTCACCCTAGTTTCTAGTTTCGTAAATTCACCAAGCATCTTTCTAATTGGTCTAGCCCTCACCCTACTTGGTATTTTTATCGCCTTCCTCTCGTCTTCCATTGCCGTCCGCAAATATCTCAAGCGACTCTAAGTATTCTGTTAAGCTTAAAATCCCACTTCCACCATTTCACTCTGCTTAAGTTACCTAACCGCGTTATTACGCTCCGCTTAAATTATCAAGTAGCACCATTCTGCTCTGCTTAAAATAAGCAGAGCATTTTCTTCCACCAACTCAAAATATGAAGGATTAACATACATATGAGAATTTTTATTAGCTCTTATTCTTTTTATATTGCTCCAAATACTGCCTAGGAGATAAATAACCGAGTGGTCTCATGGCTCGGTTATTTGTCTTATCTTGGTGTCTTTTTAGTCTTCTTCTGAAGTCTTCTTCATCTGTTATTTGGCGGTTTGTGCGTATAATCTCAGAGTAGAACAACTTCTGGTCTTCACGATGTGATCTCTCTACTTTCCCATTATGCTTTGGAGTGTGGGGCTTAATACGTTTTAGTTTAACTTTTAGCCGCTCTGCTGTTATCTCGAACATGCTGTGGTTATTTTCTTTTAGGGCGATAAACTGTTTAGTGAATTCTGGACCATTATCGGTTTGAACACATTCTACCTCTATATCAAGTGCCTTAAAGGCAGACACTACTTGGCATAAGAATAAGCTTGATGAGTAAGTATTATGCTCACGGTAACCGCATAATATGCGATACCTAGAATACTCATCTATGGCGGTATACTGATATAATTCTGTGCTTTGATATTTTTCAATAAATGCTAGTGATAAACAGTCTTTCGGTACATACTTCACATCAATCTGGACTCTTTCTCCTGGGCGATACATTAACTCATACGGACGAGATTTTCTGCAAGTGGGAGATGGTTTAGTTTGAGGATTTGTAGGCATGTTTAAGCGTTTTAGAGCCTTCAAAAGTGCAGGTTGAGTTCTAGTATAGCCACGATCTCTTAAGCGTATCCAAAGGTCCTGCAGGCCAAGATTAGGGTTTCTCCTGCGGATATTCTTAATAAGGGTGATTTCTGCCTCCGTATGGCTATTTGGATGTGAATGGGGACGTCTAGACTTATTAGCTAACGCTGTATGGTTCCCACCGCTTTCATCCAATATCTTTATCCAACGGTATATATTCGCAGCTGACGTGTGATATTTTGCTGCAGCTTTTTTGACACTATATTTCTTAGCACATTTTATAGCTCCTAAACGATAATTTATTTCTTGTGATATACTCAAAATAATCCCTCCAGGGTTGTATTAGTTTTTGGTTGTTCAACTCTAACTATACGCCCCTAGAGGGAATTTTTATTTGAAGAAATTCTCATATGTATGTTTAGCTAACACATTTTCTTCCACCAACTCAAAATAAGCATTGCTTTTTCGTGCTCTCGTATGCTAAAATATACCAAAAGTATCGTAAGATACCAAAATAACAAATTAAATTATAGTGGAGTATAGTTTAATGAGCAAAACAAAAAACAATTTTAAGATTCGAAAAAACGCAAAAAATTATCGTAAAGTCAAAACCGTGAAAAAAGGCCGTACGCTCATTTTTACTCTAATTTTTGCGCTCATTTTAGGCTCTATTCCATTCATTCAAAAGAACGACTCCAATGTTTCAGCAGTAGAGAATGAAGCCTACTGTACTAGTGCCGCCTGTCGTACCGCCAAAAAAGCTGAAGTCGAAGCCGCCGAAAAAGCCAACCAGGCTGCCAAAGCCGCCGTCACTCTCGAAGGCGAAGTCGAACGCATGCAACAGGAAATCATCGTCTACGAAGCACGCATTAAATCTAATGAAGCTGAAGCTAGCGATCTCAAGATCAAAATTGAAGATACCACCAAGAAGTTAAAACTTCAACGTGCAGCTCTTGCAAATATGCTAGTTAACATTCACCTCGAAGGTGAAACTGACGCTATTATGGTGCTAGCCAGCAGTAGCTCACTTTCAGATTTTGCTGAGAAAAAATCTCGTATCGACACTGCCAAAGACCAAGTGAACTCCTCAGCTCAGAACGTAAAGACCATGAAGGACGATCTTGAAAAGCAAAAAACCGAAATCGATCGCATTATTTTAGACCAACAAATCCAGCGCAAGGCCATTGAAGATAAAAAAGCTGAGCAGCAAGAATTAATTTTAAAGTATAAAGATAATGCCGCCTCCTTCGCCGCCGAAGCCGCCGCTTCCAGGGAGGAAAAGATTAAATTAATTAATAAAGAGTACCAGGAATATCTTTCCCGCGCCTCCACTAGTGCTGGATTCGGCACCAAAGCTGACGGTTTTAACAGTTACGGAGCGTTTGTCGGCAATTACGGGTACTCCTGCCCACGCGATAATATTGCTGGCGTTCTAGACTCTTATTACATCTGTCAATGTACTAGCTATGCCGCCTACAAAGCTGTCGAATATTACGGTCGCAATATTCGCATCACCGGTTGGGGTAATGCCTATAGCTGGGCCGCCGCCGCTCGTGCCCGTGGCTATCGTGTCGACCGTGTACCTGCTGCCCATACCATCGCCCAAACCACCAGTGGTCAATTCGGTCACGTAGCCTGGGTTGAATCTGTTAATGCTGATGGCACTATTACGGTCTCTGAATATAACAACCCATACTCATCTAAATCTGGTCAATGGGGCGACTTCGGCGTCCGTACTAAAGTAAGTCCAAATCAATTTACTAACTACATTCACTTCGATTAGGCTCTTTCTAATCAACCAAGAACTACTAAAGATCCCACCTCCTTCGGTGGTATTTTTCTAAGAATTAAAAGAACACCCTTTTTCCGATTATGCTATAATTAAATAATGAAAATAGAGTGGAAACCACGAAAAATCAATCTTAGCACTTCAATTATCACCTCATTTTTTTTCCTCGTCGTAGGATTTTTTGTTGGCTCTAATTGGCAATTTATAATTACTAATTTTTCTCCTTATATTGGCTTCCGTAAAAGCGAACAGGCCAATTGGGATTCTCTTAACGAAATCTACACCGAGTTAAAATCCTTCTATGATGGTGAAGTTACCGAAGAAAATGCCCTCACTGGAGCTAAGCGTGGTATTGCCGCTGCGCTTGATGACCCCTACACTACTTATCTTACAGCCAAGGAAGGAAGTGAATTCTTATCTGATCTCAACGGTGAAATTAATGAAGCCGGTGTTGGTATGGAACTCACTTTTCGTAATAATCACACTGTGGTGGTGCGCACACTTCCAGACAATCCTGCTCGTAAGGCCGGAATTAAGCCAGGTGATCGTATTATGAAAATTAGTAATGAAAACGTAGATGGTAAATCCACCGAAGATGTTGCCAAAAAACTTCGCGGCAAAGCCGGTGATAAGGTTAAAGTCGAAATACTCCGTGGTGCCGACACCCTAACTTTCGAAATGACTCGCGAAAAAATTAATAATGTTTCCGCCGATATTTCCTATAGTGACAAAACTGCCATCATCTCCGTTTACCGCTTCGCCGAAGATACCGGCTCTCTTGTGCGTAAGCTCGCTGAGCAAGCTAAAGCCAAGCAGGTTGATAAGGTTATTCTTGACCTTCGCAATAACGGTGGTGGCTACGTCTCAGCAGCGGGTGAAATGCTCTCACTTTGGCTTAACGGTGGTGATAAATATATGATTGAAAAATCTATCCATAACGACGACAAAACCGACTACGTCCCTCGTGGCAAAAATCCTATTTTTAAGGATACCAAAACCATTGTTTTAATTAATCGCTCTACTGCTTCCGCCTCTGAAATTGTTGCTGGCGCCCTTAAAGATTATCAAAAAGCCACTATTGTCGGTATGACTTCTTTTGGAAAAGGCGTCATGCAGACTATGCTCAACCTCAGCGACGGCGGCAAGCTCAAGGTCACTACCGCTCACTGGTACACACCGAATGGCTCCTCAATCAATAAAACCGGTATCAAGCCAGATGTCGAAATTGATCGCACCGTCCAGGATATCACCGAAGACAAGGATCCTCAGCTTGATAAAGCTAAGTCGCTCTAGCGGTTCACGTAATCCTTGTGATTTTTCCTAAAATGTTTTAGAATAATATAATAATTAACAATGAAAGGATGTTATGATTAAAGTCATTACGAGTCCTACTTGCGGCTATTGCCACGCTCTTATCGATTGGTTAGAGCAAAAAAATCTTGAATACGTTGAACTTGATGCTAGCAATTTTCCAGGCATTTCTGCGGTTCCAATTACCATCATTACTGATGAATCAGACAAAAACCCGATTCAAGTTCTTGGTTTTGACCGTGAAGGAATCTTGAACGCACTCGAAAAAATCAAAGCTGTTTAATTAATGAAAAAATCTGACCAAAAACCACCTATTCTTCTTGTTCACGGCTTTCGTGGCAATCATTTAGGCTTGGCTGAATTTCAAAAACTTCTTGAGGCTGAAGGTTACCAGGTTTTTAGTCCTGACATTCCACCAGCCTTCAACACACAAAACGAGACTTTACCAATTTTTACCAACTTTACCAAAGATGGTTATGCCGATTTTATTGCCAATTATATCCTCGATAAGCACCTCGATCGCCCAATTCTGATTGGCCACTCTATGGGGTCTATCCTCGCCGCCGCCACTGCCGAAAAATACAGCCACCTCATTCATAATAAGATTTTCTTCCTTAGCCCCATTGCTACGCACCCACCAAAATTCATCTTGCCGCTCATCCCATTAATAGCACTCGTGCCTAATAAATTTGTCGACTACGTCTGTACGGAATTCCTCATCGCAAACATTCATCGTCCTAAAAAACGTCAAATTCTTAGTATCACCTATGAGTGTTCACGTAAACTTACTTCAGTTAAAGACGAAATACGCGCCGCATTTTTCTCCATGTCTCACTCGATCTCCGATTTTAATTTTAAAAAACAGGCCTATTTTATCGCTGGAAATAAAGACCGCATGAATTCATCTCGCAAAGTAAAAGAAATTGCCAAAAAATTTCATGCCGAAGTGAGCTTCATTCCTGGAGCTGGACATCTCATCAACTACGAGACGCCAAAAAAAATCGCGGAGCTAGTTTTACCAAAGCTCCAATCTTAAACTCATATTTTTTATCCTATCGAATATTTTAGCTCTATTTTTCGTATAGCGTTAATTGTCCATTGCATATCATCCACCACATAACTTGCTTATGCTTAACTAATTTTTTCTTAAAATAACAGAGAAGAAAGTTCGTTTTTCCATCATTTTTACTCATTTTCACTTGTTTTATTTTGCATTTCAGCCAATAATCAAATTAGAACTTTTACCGAAAATACAAAATAGAAAGGAAATTATGTCCCCATCCAGACATTCTCATTTTGTTGTTTGTAAGAAACCTAAATCCAAACCGAAGATACCACAGAAAACTCCGCGTTTTCTTTACTTTTCCAGTGCCCTAGCCGTATCTATTGCTAGCTTGACGCCACTAGCCTCTGTCAATTCGAAAGCTGTTGAATGCAAAGATATTCAAGCCGTCTTCGCTCGAGGCTCAGGGGAGAAAGCCAAAACCGATATTAACTATCAAAAATTTAAGACTCATCTTAGTGGCGTACTACAGTCAGCATATAAATCCTACGATTTTTATGATCTTGGAGAATCAAACCGTTACGGTTATCAATATCCTGCGGTAAGTGTTGAAAATTTAAAAGCCATCACTGATACCTATTTTAATGCTGGCAAAAACGATTATTTCAATAATAGTGTCACCACTGGCATTAAAGAGATGCGTACCTTATATCACGACACTATTAAACGTTGTCCGAACACTAAATTTATTTTGGGTGGTTATTCTCAAGGCGCTATTGTCATGAGTCACGCCATTCGCACTCTTGATCCTGAAAAAATTATCTACCTCTCAACCTTTGGCGACCCTAAACTTCACCTCCCAGATGGTGAAGGGCTTGATAAGCCTTGCTACCATGCTGTGTACTCTGATTATCGTATTAATGTCCCCGATTGTAACGTAGAACATGGCATTCTTGGCGCCCTTAAGCCTTACCAGCCAAATCCAAATTTTGCCGGCAAAATTGGCACTTGGTGCAATGCTGGTGATTTCATGTGCGGTAGCTTTTTTGATCCCTTTGGTCTTTCCGAAATCAATCTTGGTAAGTTCCAGGCCATGCATCAAAATCTAATGTCAGGTCATCTTGCCTATGCTTCTCGCAATGCTTATATGGAATCTGCACATATAGTTGGCCAAATTCTAAATGGCTCCAAAAAACCCGCAAAACCTGGAATGTTAAATGTAGGATATTCATCATACTTTATAAAACAACTCCAGGATCGTTTGGCTCATCCTAAAGTCAATAGCATCGACCATGAATATATTGTCGCCATTAATTTTAATAAAGCCAATCCAGCTGCTTTGTCTTTGCAATACAAAAAACTAATTAGCAATATTGAAGCCAGAAAACATAAGCATGCACTTTTTCATATCTATAAAGTAGATTTTGCTATCGACCATTATGGCTTTGCCAAGTATCAGAAAATTACTGATTTTAATACCAACACGGATAATTTTATCGAACTTGAGAAGCTTCTTAAGCAACATTACGACAATTCCAATACTTCTGTAAAAAACGCCTCAATCGTTGACCTTTACCAAGCAATTTATCAAATTTCGTCTGAACAGAAACTTCAACACGACACCACTAAGGGTTTCATTCTCTCTACTCCAGCCGAAATTTATTTTGATTACTGTAGGGGAGAATTCATACAAAAACTTAAATATTTCCTCGAAGCTAAACATCTCACACCGTTTATTATCAATGGTGATGGTGGTAAACCAGAATACACCCGTTCAGTTTATGATTTTGCCCTTGATATGCATGGCCATTATTTTAGTAATGCTGCAAGTGAAAAATTTATTAATGAAAAATTAGAACTTCTTGAGACTACACCAAAAACCCCTGCTCAAAATTGCGATATCCCAACCTATACAGTAACTTTCGACGGATACAATTTCAGTCTCACCAATACCTACACTGATCGACCACTTCGTCTGCAACAAGATCCAGAACATTATGCAACTAAATTTGTTGAATTCGAAGATTTAAGGCCAAAAACCGTAGAACTAGAATTTCGTGGGCGTAAGTGGCGAACCGAAATCACCCCACTACCGACTAAAATTCTTGACCCAAATTATCATCACGAATCCAAGCAAAAACTTTTAGTCGTTGACGGTGTAAT
>CAUTXD010000015.1:0-8634 GCA_963542535.1 uncultured Candidatus Saccharibacteria bacterium | reverse complement strand
AGCCGGGTGGGACTCGAACCCACGACACCAAGCTTAAGAGGCTCGTGCTCTAACCAGCTGAGCTACCGGCCCGACTCATCCGTTATTTTATCATTTTTTGCGCAATTCGTCCAGTAGAAAAATAAAAAATCATCTCATGCCTCCACCTCTTCATTTTTCCCTCAAAATGTATTATAATGACCTCACTGCGAATTGTAGCATCATTTTTCTATACGTTCGTAGATGGAACATTTACATTTTTCAAAGGAGGGAAATATGGATCAAGGAATTATCTTAATGGCCGGATCACTTTGTAACACAATGGAGTACGTAGAGAAAATTTTTCTCGAACACAAAAACGTACTGAAGAGCATCGAATTTTATATCAACGGCTTCAATGTTAATCGCGAGAAAATAAATGGTATAACAGATGCCCGCTGGAAAAAAATTATTGAAAATCAGAGAAAGAAAGCCACAGTCAATGGTCAGGAAACCATTCTTGATCAAGATCAACTCTTCCGCTTGTCTGAACAAATCATTAGCGACATCAGCTACATCACGCTCACGACCGAGTCCTGCCAATTTTTCAAACGCCGCTGGATTGATACCGGCAATATTCGCCGGCTGAAGGACGTGATCGATTGCTACGACAAGAGCTGGAAGCGTTTTAGCGGTATCTATTCGAGCATCAACTGCTTAATTCATCAACCGATGTTCCTGAGATACGTCAGGAGTACCGAGGCGCGTCGCCAAGAGTTCTGGGGGCTGATTAATGAGTTTTATACTCAAATCGAAAAGATTGACCATGTTTTGGTGGAGTCTTTTCAGAACGATCTTAAAAACAAGCGCATGCTGCTCGCCGAGCAAAGATATCAAGAATTTTTAAATTATGAAACCGATGGTAGCCTTATCGAGGATGCCGAAGAATTGCAAAAACAAGAGCTTGAAAATGAACAACTTTTCTCTGGCTGCAAGATCAAGTATATTCCACTTGGTCATATCACAGCTGTCTTCAAGGAAATTTCTAAACTTCCAGACTTAACTTCAAATTCTAACCTTAAGTACTTAACCGAAACGTTAATTGCCCTTTGAAAACATAGTACGCCGAGAATTTCTCGGCGTATTTTTTTATTCTATGATAAAATTAAAAAGAGGGAAATAAATAAATTTATTATATCTCTCTTCGTTTGCACCCGTACCACCTACGGCGGTTCGGGCGCGGCACTCATCGAAATAAAATAGATAAATCTATTTTATTTCTCCTCACTTGCACCCGTAGCTCAGCGGATTAGAGCATCTGTCTTCGGAACAGAGGGTCGAGGGTTCGAATCCCCCCGGGTGTACCAAACTAAATCGAGCCGGTCAGCTCTTTTTTTCTTTTATAAAATTAACTAAATCAAGCCATTAGGTTCTTTTTTTTATTTCCGTCCCACTCAGAAAAACTTAGGTTATAATGAAAGTAATGAATGAAGAAAACCAAAATTTCACCGATTATGTTTCACGAATTAGCGACACCACCTGCAGTCTCGATGACGGTGAGCTCACTTGTGGTGACGATTTTGCTGATAATGGTGACGCTATTCAGGGCGGACCTTGTCAGGATCTCATGGAGTATTTTAGTGACAAGCCATATATAGATTAAAGGAAAAACATGTACGCTCCAATTCTCCTCCAAAACCTCAAAAATCTCGCCCAAATCAACCTTTTCGAGATCGCCTTTTATTTTGTCATGGCCGTGGTTCTAATTTTTGGCATCACGGTAATTTTCGGTGCGCCATACGTCCCCAGCCTTAAATTTGAACTCCGCAAAATGTTCAAGCACCTCTATAAATTATCCAGCAAAGATTTTCTTATCGACCTCGGTTCTGGCGACGGCGTCGTCCTTAAGGTGGCTTCAGAAGATTTTGGCGCCCAGACGCTCGGCTATGAAATCCACCCGGTCCTCTCGCTACTTTCGCGACTCAGACTACGTAAAATTCGCCATCTCGCCAAAGTCAAAACTCAAAATATTTACACCGCCAAATTCCCCGAGCAGACCACCGTAATTTATGTTTTTGGCGACTCGAAAGACATCACGAAGCTAGTTCGAAAAGTCCAATCCGAAGCCACTCGTCTAAGTAAGTCGCTTCATCTCATCTCGAACGGCTTCGAAGTCCCGGGTCACAAAATAGTTAAAACTTATCGCACCTATTACCTTTATCTCATTGATCCTGAAAAATCCCAGAAGAAAAATAACCTCATCAGAGGTTATTTTCTTATTTGTTGCGCTTGCGCTTTTCGCTGTGCTTGTGATTGTTATTACGATTCAATTTAGAAATCACAATCTTTTTCTTTTTAACTGCCATATTTTCTCCATGCAGAATTAGTAAAATATTTTGTATATTGTAGCATATTTTCAGAAAAAAGAGACGCGAAAACCTGAGTTACTCTTGTCAAGCAAGACAAATATATTATAACTGATTATCCACCTCTTACCTAATCTGTTAATCCGCCTAAAATTTTGAACCTGCTTATGTTATAATTAAGCAAATGAATGAAGCACAAATCCAGGCAGCCAGGCGTGAAAATGAGGAAGAGGCCACCTCTCGCCGTTCGCTGACCCTTAATATCCCATACCTCGATATGCGCCCACTTGAAGAGCGCCTACCTCTGGTATTCGGCCTAATTGATATTGCTAAAATGCATCACGACTATGTTCTGCCTTTGCAAAAAGGTGGCGCCGGGGAACCATATCAATTTCTCGTCACCTCTCAGACTCCACGTAGCACCATCAAGGAGCTTACCGACCGTTTCAACGTCAACGGCGACGGCGTCGATTTATTCTTGATTTCCAACAGTGGCTATCAGGCCATGATGTTGCGCTACGATCCGCCGAAAGAAGTGCATTATGACGATATTAAAATTGCCAGTGAAGGTGATTCTGAAACTATCGCTTCAGTTTCTCAAACCTTGAACTCCGTCGGTACCGACAAAGTCTTTGATTTCTTGCTCGATCAGGCGGATAAGCTCGGGGCTTCCGATATTCACATCGAAAATCTGCGAGACAACATCCGCATCCGTATGCGTGTCGATGGTATTTTGCACCCAGTCGCCAACATTGAACGCGACCGTTACCGTGTCTTTATGGGTGAGCTTGGCTCACGTGCTGGCGTTTCTTCTGCTGCCACCACCCCACAATCCGGCCACATGCAAAAAGATATTTTCCGCGATGGTTCGTCACATCTTTTGAATATCCGTGTCGAAACTGTGCCAACTATGTACGGTCAGGATGCTGTGCTTCGTCTCTTCAACTTCGATGAATCCTTGCTCAATCTCGATCTTCTAGGTCTTTCTGAATCTGAACTTGCTGCTATCCGTGAGGTAGTTTCGCACCCTCGCGGCCTGGTCCTCATGGTCGGTCCGACCGGTTCTGGTAAATCTACCACGCTTTATTCTATGCTCAATGCCCTAAATAGTACCGACCGCAAGATTATTACTCTTGAGGATCCGATTGAATATGGCATTTCTGGTGTCTCGCAAATCCCGGTCAATACTACCAAGGGTGGTTCTTTCGCCGATGGTCTCCGTAGTATTCTGCGTCTCGACCCAGATGTCGTGATGGTGGGTGAGATTCGCGATGCCGATACTGCGAAGACGGCGATTCAGGCTTCGATCACTGGTCACTTGGTTTTAAGTTCTTTCCATGCTAATTCCACGGCTGCCGCTTTTTCGCGTATGATCGACCTCATCGGTACTAACCCAATCTTCTCCAGCTCTATCCGTATGGTGATGGCGCAGCGTCTAGTGCGCGTGCTTTCTAAAAATAAGAAATCCTATCAACCAGATGAAGCTACTCGCAAGTACGTCTTGAATGTTCTCTCCAATCTCTCGGATGAGGTGATTAATGAACAACTCGGCTTCACTTTTGATCCAAATAATTTCACACTTTATAAAGCTGTCCCTACTGGTACCGAAGATCCGTTCGGTTACAGCGGTCGTAAGGTGATTATGGAACAACTAATCGTCACGGAAGAGGTCCAAAAGTTCATTCGCGGTGATGTCGAGGATATCAATACTGACCTCATCGAAAAAACCGCCCAAAAAGCCGGGCTTATCACTCTAGAACAAAAAGGTATTTTCGCTTGCCTTCGTGGTGAAACCACCCTCGACGAAGTCTCGCGTGTAATTTAAGGAAAACTATGTCAGAAGAATCAAAATTCAATCCCCAAGCAGCAGAAACTCAGAATCAAACCTCGTCTAGTCATACCTCTACCGATGATATTTTTTCGCGTCCTTTTGTGCCGGATGCTCCCGAGGAGACACCGACTCCCGAAAGCGATTTTGTCGAGCCTACCACTCCTTATGGCACGCCACCGGAGTTGCTCGAAAGCATTGATAATTCCAGTGAACTCCGTGAAAAGAAAAAGAATAATGCCGAGCCGATCGCTCTGGTTGCTTCGATTTTAGCCTTCTTTTTTGCCGGACTTTCGCTCTATGCTTTTATCGCTATGGGCGCCAGTAATGCTAAAAATTCCAAACTCATCACTAATTTTCAAAACGATTTGAAGCATAGTGACGAAATTATCGCTCAGTATGAATCCGCTACCAAGACTAAGGTGGTGAACTCCGATCCCAAATCCGACGGTTCTGATACTGGTGATAAAAATGAGAAAACTCCGTCCGATCGTAAGCCGCAAATCGTCAAGTGGAATGATTTGAATATTAATTTCAATCAACTTGTCACCACCGTAGGCGATAATTACACCATTACCGGTGGCCGTATAGTGACTAATTCTGACGGCACCAAAGTTTATGCCAAGCTTAGTCGTGTGAAGACCGAAAATAATCACGACGATCCAAATCCGGCTAGCCCGAACCGCACGATTTACTCTAATGCTACTTCCACTGATATTTACGAGCGTGATCTACCTGGTGGTTCTTGGAAGTATGTCGCACCGTTCGCTACGGAGTCGAAAGAGAAGTGTGATAATTTGCCTAAAAATCTCCAAGATGCTATTCTCACCTTGGACACCTACGAGCCGACCGATGCTACTAAGTACCAGTGTCAGCTCTGACCTCTTCCATTTTCTCTAAAACTATGTTAAAATAAACCAAGTTTCTAAATAATAAAGGTAAAATATGAGTTTTCAAATCTTGAAAAATATTGCTGACGCTCAGAAAAAGAAAGCTGTTGTCGATGTTCGTTCTGGTGATACTGTGAAGGTTACCCAGAAAATCAAAGAAGGCGACAAGTTCCGTTTTCAGGTTTTCGAAGGTGTTGTAATACGTGTTGATCGCAAAGAATCTCACACTGCTCGTATCGTTGTGCGCAAAATCGCCTCTGGTATCGGTGTTGAAAAATCTTTCCTTCTTCACAGTCCATTGGTAGAAAAAATCGAAGTAGTCAAGCGTGCTAAGGTTCGCCGCAACTACCTCTCTTACCTCCGTAATCGTTCTGGTAAGTCTGCTCGTCTCGTCGCTCGCGACTTTGACCGTGCCGCTGTCAACACTTTGAAAGAAGAAGTTGTCGAAGCTGCTGCAGAAACCACTGAAGCTACTGAAGCTTAATTAAAAAGACAATCCCGCAAGGGATTGTTTTTTTGTGCGTAACGAATTTATCCTTTAGATTCATTTTAAGATCCGATATATCGAAGCCCGTCCATTTACCGCACGCTCCTTAAAAATTCTATTCGCTGAGCTCGAACCACTCTTCCAACTTAAAATCTTTGTCGACGGCCGCTACCGCTAAAGTCGGTCTAAAGTCGGCATATTCCGGATGTGTCGCCATGAATCCTTCCACCGCCAGATGCATTTTTTGCTGTTTCTTTTTATCAATAAAATCCAGTGCTCCGCCAAAATCCCGGCCACTTCGATATTTTACCTCTGTAAAATAAAGCATCTGAGCTTTTTGCGAGATAATATCCACCTCAAATAATTTTGTTTTATAATTTCTCGCGACAATTTCATGGCCAGATTCCACCAGATAATCCACTACGACCTGTTCGCCACGGTCACCCAGCTGTTTGGTAGTAATTTTATTTTCGGCAATCTCCCGTACTGGGCGAAAGCTACGGCGATGCTCCGGTGTCAAGCCGAATTCCTCCATGGCTTTTTGGTGTGCCGCCGTCCCATAGCCGACATGCTTGCCGAAGCCATATTCTGGATAAATCGCGTCTAGTTCCGCCATATATTTGTCGCGTTCTACCTTTGCCAAAATACTAGCCGCCGAAATTTCTTTCACCAGAAAGTCACCTTTCTTCAGCGTCGAAACATATTTTTCGAGCTTGGTCCCCACCAAAAAATTCATCGTACCATCAATGATAATCTCCGAAAAGGGAACCTTGGTCTTTTGAATTTGTTTCACCGCTCGTCTGGTGGCTAGCTTCAAGGCCTCACTTAGTCCAATCTCATCTATCTCCGCGCTACTTACCCAACCAGTCGCTGTCGCCAAGGCCTTTTCTTTAATCAAGACATAGAGTTCTTCGCGACGCTTGGCAGATAATTTTTTCGAATCAGTCAACTTCTCGATCCATTCTGCATTCTCGGAATTTTGCCAGTCGCCCAAAATACAGGCGCCAATCACTAGTGGTCCCGCATACGGCCCGCGCCCCACTTCATCAATTCCTAGAATCATATTTTTCTCCAAGCGAGATTATCCGTATATCCCTCGCACCAATTAAGCTTTCAGTATTTTTAGATTTTTATTTAGAAGATTATTTGCTGACATTGAAGCGAAATTCCACGATATCGCCGTCTTCCATCACATAGGTCTTACCTACGGTGGCGAGTTTTCCGGCGGCTTTCACCGCTTGTTCACTGCCTAGCGCTACTAGGTCATCATATTTCATCACATTCGCCGCGATAAATCCTCTCTGGAAATCGGTATGAATTGTGCCGGCCGCCTCTGGTGCTGTCGCGCCCTTTTTGATCGTCCAAGCTCGCACTTCTTTTTTGCCGGCCGTCAGGAAAGATTGCAAACCCAAGGTATCGTAAGCGGCAATAATTAGCTCCGACAGGGCATCGTGGTCCACGCCGTAACTACTGAGAAAATCTTTCTTTTCCGCCAGCGTCATCCCCACCATTTCTTCCTCGAGTTTTGCATTCACGAAGACCGCCTGATTCGGCGCCACCAATGTGCGCATCTCATTTTTTAGCTCTTCGTTAGTCAGCTCATTTTCGTCGACATTGAACATGTAAATCACTGGCTTTTCGGTCAGGTATGGAATTTTTTCTTCCTGTTCCTTATTTTTCTTGCGTTTCGCTTCCACTTTTTCGCGAGTTTCGAGATCGGCTAATTCTAGTTCAGTTTGAATAATTTCAATATCTTGTTTCGGGTTCACTTCCGCAGCGGTATTCGAATCTTTCGAGACGTGCAAAATATCGTCATTCTTAAAGACGCGTACCACGTGGCAAATAATTTGGCATTCACGGATGTGAGCGAGAAATTTATTGCCCAGACCTTCGCCTTTCGAGGCACCCTCGACAAGTCCCGCAATATCGACAAACTCCACGGTGGCCGGAATCACTTTTTCGGTTTCGTACATTTTGGCCAAAACATCGAGCCGCGTATCTGGCACCGGGACGATCCCGACATTTGGCTCAATCGTGGCAAAAGGATAATTCGCCGCCAAAGCGTGCGCATTGGTTAAGGCATTAAAAAGCGTTGATTTTCCTACGTTCGGTAGCCCCACAATTCCAATCTTCAAATTCAAAATCAATACTCCTTAAATTTATAGTTTCTTCTCTGTTAATTATAGCACATTAACGTCTAGTTTCATTTTCAAGAATCTCTAAAAACTCTTCATTCATCGCAGCCGCATGAAAACCAGGCTCGCTCTTCACCACCGCTCCCGCCTGCTTCGCCAAAAATAATCCTGGTTCGAAGTCCCAAGGATTTTCCGCTCGAAAACTTACGCCATGCATTCTGCCGGCTGCCAAAAATCCGAAAGGCACGCAGGCTGATCCGAATACTCGATGAGTGGAACCGTATTTCTGCATTTTGGTGGCTGCCTCAATCACGTCCCCACCAATTACCGCATAAAATGCATTTAGAACTGGCACTTCGCGTACGGAAATTTTCTCTCCATTTAGATAAGCGCCACTTTCATCGGCAAAATAAAATTCCTTTAGCGCTGGCATACTAATTACGCTTGCGATAGTCTCCCCATTCTTGCGACAAGCCACCTGAATCCCCCAAAGCGGCAAACCATTCGCAAAATTCTTTGTTCCATCAATCGGATCGATTATGAAGCAATTATCCGAGAGTTCGGTATCCGCATTAAATTCTTCGCTAATAATTGCAAAATTCGGATATTCCGCCTGGATTTTTTCAATCAAAAATCTCTCCACCAGATAATCTATATCCGTCACCAAATCCCCTTTGCTGCCCTTAGCATAAACTCTGAAATCTCGTGACAAGAATTTTTCCGCTTCGCGGATAATGCGCTGTATAAATTTGCCTTCCATAATTATTATTATAGCATTCTGTTATTATATAACCATGAACACTATCGATTCGGCCGTGCTTTCCGATTTTCAGCGTCAAATTTCCCAACTCGAGCGTGATAATACTTCAGAGTTAATTTATTTTTGAAAAGGGAACTATGCCGATTCTACTTTTCACCTCTGTAAATCGCTTGAAAATTTCCTTAAAAGTTTTCCACAATTAAATTCAAT
>CAUTXD010000014.1:0-8784 GCA_963542535.1 uncultured Candidatus Saccharibacteria bacterium | reverse complement strand
TAGCACAGAAAATCACCAAGAAAATCATTCGTCTCATCCGAGCATAGAATCAAAAGAAAAATCTAATCATCAGACACAGTCAGACTTAACAACTACTCAAAATAAGGATACTAAAAAACTTACTCCAGCCGTACCTGATTCTGGCATGCCTAGATATCTTAAGAGA
The DNA here is from genome assembly GCA_963542535.1 of uncultured Candidatus Saccharibacteria bacterium. Taxonomy (GTDB): domain Bacteria; phylum Patescibacteriota; class Saccharimonadia; order Saccharimonadales; family Saccharimonadaceae; genus Nanosyncoccus. The sequence goes on along the minus strand of CAUTXD010000014.1, from coordinate 8,618 downwards.
AGGCTGTATTCTAAATAGAAGTGTTCATAAAGATACAACACCGTAAACTTCTGTCAAGAATTATCGAGAAGACAAGTGATAGTGATCGCCATATTCACAACGATACACTGAAAGAGCCGGCGCGTGATAATCATGCGCCGCCACCATAGCGGCCACCTCGGCTTCTTCGCGGGTCTTGTAGCAGATTTTCTGCAAATCACCCACCCAGCACTTTTCCGGCATAGTAACTTTATTATTATTCAACTTTTTTCTCATCTCTGAATATTATACATCTATAACATAAAATGTCTAAATAATACAATGGATTTTATGTTGACACGCTACATATAGCGTTATAGAATAAGCATAGACACTATATATAGCGTAATTGCCAAAACATATATAGCGTAAAAAGCAAACAAACATAACTAAAAGAGAAGATTGTTAGAATAAGGAGATTTATTTTTTATGCTCAAAAAAGTTGTCAAGCGAGATGGAAAAGTTGTCCCATTTGATATCGAAAAAATCACCAATGCCATCAAAAAAGCCGGTGCCGCCACTGAAGAATTCAAAGAAGAACGCGCCAAACGCCTAGCCGAAAAAGTTGTTTCAGAATTCGAAAAACTTGACCAAAAGAAAACTCCATCCGTTGAACAGATTCAAGATATTGTTGAAAAAGTCCTCATGGAATCTAGCTATAAGAAGACCGCCAAAGCTTATATTTCTTACCGCAATGAGCGCACGGTTCGTCGCATGGCTCAAACCAGTCTCATGGATGCCTATCGCACCATTGCCGTGCTTGATGCGAAACAAAATTCAGACATTAAGCGCAGCAACGCGAACGTCGATGGCAACTCCGCCATGGGTAAAATGCTTCAATTCGGTGCTGAAGGTGCTAAGTTTTTCGCCAAATCCGTTCTCATGGAACCACGTTTCGGCGCCGCTCATGACCATGGCGATATTCATATTCATGATTTAGATTTCTATGCCACTGGTACACTTACTTGCTGTCAAACCGATCCATTGAAGCTCTTCACAAACGGTGGTTTTAATACTGGCCACGGTCATCTTCGCACGCCGAACTCCATTGGTTCTTACGCTGCACTCGCTGCCATTATTCTTCAAGCCAACCAAAATGAACAGCACGGCGGCCAAGCCATTCCAAACTTCGATTACGCCATGGCACCAGGCGTCGATAAGACCTTCAAGAAAACCCTCCGCGCTAATCTTAAAAAATATAACGAATTCTCTGGTAAAAAAATTGAAGTAACTATTCCGGAAGACATTAAATATGGTGACGAAGAAACTCTAAAATCTCTCAAGATTCCAGCTATTGTCATTAACGAAGCAAAGAAAGATACCGAAAACCAGACTTTCCAAGCCATGGAGGGCTTCATCCATAATCTAAACACCATGCATTCTCGTGCTGGCGCACAAGTCCCATTTACTTCTATTAACTTCGGTACCGACACCACAGAATCAGGTCGTCTCGTTTCCAAGATGCTTCTCGAAGCTACTGAACGCGGTCTTGGTCGTGGCGAGACACCAATCTTTCCAATCTCCGTTTTTAAAGTCAAAGAGGGTGTTAATTACAATCCAGAAGATCCAAACTACGACCTCTTCAAACGCAGCATGGAAGTCTCCTCTAAGCGTCTCTTCCCGAATTTCACCTTTATCGACGCACCATTCAATATCAAGTACTACAAGAAAGGTGACTATAATACCGAGATCGCTACCATGGGGTGCCGTACTCGCGTTTTCTCTTCTATCTTCCCAGAATCTGACGGTATCGCAACCAGTCGTGGCAATCTATCTTTCACTACTATTAACCTAGTTCGTCTTGGCATTAAGCATGGCATCGCTCTAAAAGAGCGTAAAACAGCAGACTGGAAAGGCTTCTATAAAGAACTCGACGAATTAATGGATCTAGTCGCCGACCAGCTACTTGAACGATTTGAATTCCAAGCTAATCAACACGTCCGCAACTTCCCATTCCTCATGGGAGAAGGGAACTGGTTTGGTAGCGAAAAGCTCGGCCCAGACGATACCCTACGCGATGTAATCAAGCACGGATCACTTTCTATTGGCTTTATTGGCGTCGCCGAAACTCTCAAAGCCATGCTCGGCAAACACCACGGTGAAGACGAAGAAGCCAGAAAGAAAGGTCTCGAGATTATCGAACATATGACCAAGCGATGTGATGAATATAGCCAAAAATATCACCTCAACTTCACTCTCTTTGGCACCCCTGCCGAAGGTCTCGCTGGACGCTTCACCAAAATGGATCGCAAGGAATTTGGCCTCATTGAGGGTATAAATGATCGCGATTATTACACCAACTCCTTCCATGTTCCAGTTTATTTCCCAATCTCTGCTTTTGAAAAAATCGAAATTGAAGCACCGTATCACGCACTCTGTCCAGCCGGCCATATTTCCTATGTCGAACTCGATGGCGACCCATCTCAAAATATTGAAGCTTTTGAGGCCGTCATTCGTAAAATGCACGATTCTGGTATTGGTTATGGTTCAGTCAATCACCCAGTCGACCGCGACCCAGTCTGTGGTTTTTCTGGAATTATTCCAGGCGAACGTTGCCCATCTTGTGGTCGTCTTGAAGGAGAGATTCCTTTCGAGCGTCTTCGCCGCATTACTGGCTACCTTGTAGGCTCGCTTGATCGTTGGAATGATGCGAAACGCGCTGAAGAGCATGATCGTGTTAAGCACAATGTTTCTGGCACTTATACAAAAGCCGAAAAGGCCGCCCGCGAACATGCCAAACACACTGCTAAGTCATCCCTAGGAAAGGCCTAAATGCCGTCCCGCGTCCCTGGTTCTGATAAGCACCACGTCCGTCTTTCCGGGCCGATTGAACATGATAGTATCGTCAATGGTTACGGGCTACGCGCCGTGATTTGGACCCAAGGTTGCTTTATCCACTGTGAAGGCTGCCAAAATCAAGAAACCTGGGATGAGGAGGGCGGGGTTCTTGTTAATATTGAAGATATTAAACAAGAACTCCGCTCCCTCAAGGGGCAAACCGGACTCACTTTCTGTGGTGGGGAACCATCACTCCAGGCCGAAGCCTGCATCGAAATTGCCAAATTCGTCAAAGAAGAGCTCGGTTGGAATGTTTGGTCATTTTCTGGCTATACCTATGAAGAAATTAAAGCAAAGCAGAATAATCAATGGGAGTTTTTCAAAACCCTCGATGCCTTGATTGATGGACCATTTATTCTTGCCCAGCGTGACCTTACCCTAAAATTTCGAGGCTCTAAAAATCAACGTCTGTTGCATCTCAAAGATGGCGAAATTACAAGTATCGAATAGCGCCAATTCATAAATCCTGAATCTTACCACTAAGTCACTTTTTTATTCCTACATTTTCTATAGTTGGACATTTTATTTCTAAGCCAAATTCACATAAAACCTAGGGGCATTTTTCGTCAAATACACCAAATTTCGCACGTGCTTCACGATAAAATTTTTGTGATATTTTTCGCGACGCCAACGATATAATTCTGCCACTAAATCTGCTAGAAAATGATCGTAGATTGCCTCCATCAACTCCGGATCGTAGCGATTCCAAAAGCGATAAATCAACACCTTAAATTCCACTCGAAACAGCGCCAAATTCATCATTTTATGAAAATCCATTTGCATCAATTCCAAACGATTTTCTTTGTATAAAAAAATGAACAATTTTTCATAAAATTGTTCCATACTCATCTCTAATTGAAAATTTGTTTTTAATTCATCTTCCAAATGTTTCAAAAAGATGGCGCGATTTTTATTCATTAAATCTGCCAAATTACGATAATGATCATAAAATGTCGACTCGGCAATCTTGGCCACTCTCGCAAGCTCGCGTATTTGAATTTCAGCTAAACTTTTATCTCTTAATATACTTGCCAAGGCATTAAAAATTTTTCGTTCGGTTCTCTGATATACCCGATTTTTGACATGTTTTCTGCTCATCATTTTCTCTCCGGATTTTATTTTTATTTTAACATAAGCATTTTAAAATAAAACCTCCTTAAAAAGAAAAATAGTACTCCATTAGGAGTACTATTTAAGAGTTTCCTCTATGATAAAAGACAAGACCATAGATTGAAAATAACAAAGCAAGGCCGCCAAAAATATTGTTAAAATTATCGCCAATGCATTGTTAAAGTTAGATCCAAACACCATAATAATTGGCACTGCCACCAGAATAATGAATCTTGCATTAGCTATAACAAATCTTGCACTAGCTATTTTTTTCGCAAAACTGAGTAATCTAGGACAATACTTTTGAACCGCTACAATACTCCTGGCGCTATCTTGGACTGTAACTAATACTGCGCCAATAATCACAAATAATAGCATCCAAAAGTCCACCATTAAAATTAGCGCCACCCAGACAAACACGTTAAATATTATATCGGAAGCAACTACTATTATCGCACCCAACGTATTATGGCCAGGGAAAATCAAAAGATCGTACTCGTAAATTATCGATCCGCCGACGATGAAATTTATACTCCACATAACACCAACCAATAAAATTACCACCCAAAACGGCAACGCTTCTAGCAGTAATCCCGCTATCACTACACATGATAAAAACCTTGCTGCTATCAGCGTGTGAATTCCAGCATTTAGTATCTGTTTTTTCTCTTTCCAATCTTTTCCCATATAGGACCCTCCTTTTAAAGAACTACTATCAAAAGTCACACTAATTAATATTAATCAGTTCTTATATCCTACAACCTTTTTCTAACCCTGTCAATTTTTTAACATTGACATATTTATATTTTTATGGTAGAATTAAGCCATCTAATCTAACTAGGATTTAGATTGACGTACGTGAAAATTGTTTGGTTATGGAAGGGGGTATCCATATGAGCGTTATTATAACGAACGATGTTTTTGGTAACAGCTACGATTCCAGCAATCCTGGAGATGTGCGCAGATTTGTTCAAGATTACAAGAACAATCCGGATTATTTCCAGAAAGCCTGGGATTCTGAAAAGGAGGTGATGTTAGATTCAGCTAGGACCTTAGGAATCTACAATGACTAATCGTTGTCACCAACTGTAACTCGTAACTTCAAATAATTTTGCTGATATCTAGATGCTAGCTCTCCAGAATGCTTACTACTACTCGCTAGTATTCTTCTCCAAAAATATCAGTAAATGTCACTAGCAACCCACAATTTTCACGTTTTTCGGGAGGCTTTAGCCTCCCATTTTTTATGCCTCACATCTTCCATTTTTATGTCTACATCTCTCATTTTTATGCCTCCGCCCCTCCCATTTTTATGCCTAAGTTTTTTAGCAAAAATATCATCCACAGAAAAATCCCATCTTTCACTTCCAAACATACTTTTTGTGCTAAAATTAAAGTATCTTGCTATACTTCGGTCACTGGCAATGAGAAAATGTTTTAGCTTTAAGTATCGTCATTTATACTTTTAGCCAGGAGCCAATAAATCAGGCTCACATAAATGACTCTTATATTTAAATTTAGGAGTTACTTATGCAAAACCAAACTAATCTTAACAATCTAGAACGTGTCGAAGTGATGGCCCTTTTTGGCTATCAAATGACTCCGTGCCAACCGCTGACTTTTAAGCGCCATGGCTATGATGAGTCTGAAGTGACGGAATTACTCCGCACTCACATCCGTTTCGTCGGTAATACCGCGATTCACGTCTTCGACGTCTTAGTCGGAAAGGAGCAATGTCGTCTGATGTTTAATGCTACAGATTTGACTTGGCACATTGCGGCTAACTAATCTAGAGAGAGGGAATTATGCCCTCTTTTTTGTTATAAATTTACACAAAACTCGTCTAATACCGCACGAATTTCCATCGTATTTTTGCAATCCATTAGTTTCACTCTTAAATCAGATGCCCCATCGAAAGAATTCACATAAACTTTAAACATGCGCTTCAGGGGTTCGAACGGATACCTCGAGCCGCGTGCTTCTAATTCTCGGCATCTCACGTCAAAAACATCCAGATGAAAGCGAAATAGCTCCATAATTTCTGGAATTTCAACTTCTCCCCCCAGCCCCACTGGCTTACGCTTAGTAAAACAATATGGGTTAAAGAATACCCCGCGACCAATCATAAAGCCATCCACCCCTGGATAAGCTTCACTTAATTTAGCTACGTCCGCCATATCCGCAATATCACCATTAATCGTAATCAAAGTCTGCGGTGCAATCCTATCACGAATGATTAAAATCTCTGGAATTAATTCATAATGCGCCGGCACTTTCGACATTTCCTTGCGCGTGCGTAAATGAATCGTCAAATTCGCCACATCCTCCACTAAAACTTTCGACAGCCATTCACGAAATTCATCCACGTAAGTAAACCCTAAGCGCGTCTTCACCGATACTGGCAAATTCGTATTTGCTTTTGCTGAGCGGATACATTCGATTGCCAATTCCGGCGTACGAATCATTGCCGCACCACCTCCCGCTTTATTAACATGGCGATCTGGACAGCCCATATTGATATCTAATCCATCAAAACCAAGTTCCTCCAATTTGCTTGCCAGTAAACCAAATTGCTCCGGATTTTTTCCCCAAATTTGCGCAATAATTGGCGAGTCAGTCTCTACTACATCGAGACGCTCAAGTGCGTTATCCCGACCTTTTTCCGACGCAAAAGAAGAGACGTTGGTAAATTCCGTAAAAAATACATCTGGTCGCCCCGCTCGGTTAATTACTTGGCGAAAAACCACATCTGTCACACCCTCCATCGGGGCCAAAATCGTAAAGTGTTTCGGCAAATCCTGCCACGACCATTTTTTCTGCATTATTTTCTCCAATTTAACTCAAATCTTATTTTTTCGCTTCTGCTTATTTTTATTCAGCTTTTGCCTATTCTTATTTCGCTTCCGCTTATTTTTTATTCCGGTTTAGCTTAAATTCATTCCGCTTCTGCTTCTATTTCTGCACGTTTTAAGCGAATAGCTTCTTCATAAATCTCCTCAAAACGCTTCAAGGTATGTCTCAAATCATGTTTCTTGGAAATCTCCAGGGAATTCTTGCCATATTCTTTTTGAAGCTTCCTGTCCAAAAGAATCTTTTTCATAGCTTCTTTGAATGCTTCGATATTGCCAGCTTCCACAAGTTCACCGTTAAAACCATCCACGCAAATTTCCCCCACCGCTCCAGCATTTACCGCCACAAGAGGCAAACCAGTTGCCGCCGCTTCAATCAAAACAATTCCTTGCGTCTCAGTCTCAGAGCCCGTAGCAAAAATCTTACCCATACGATAAATCTTCGCAAGCTCTGGCATCATAATTTTTCCGAGAAACTTCACTTCCTCACTGATACCCAGTTCCTCAGCAAGCTCTTTCAGTCTCACCATATCAATGCCATCCCCCACAATCACGAGTTCAGTATTCGAAATTCCATCCGCCAAAAGCAAAGCAAAAGCCTTAATCACCACATCAATACTTTTTTCCGGATCCACCCGTCCGATGTACATAATCTTATCTTTACCATCATCAAGGTGATATTTTTTCAAAATCTCCGAACTAGCTTTTGCCGGCTTAAACTGTGACAAATCCACCCCATTTGAAAGCGCTTCTACTGGGACTTTGAAATACTTACGATTTTTTGGTATTAAGTCGCCGATCGCAATCTCGGTTGGCATCGTCGCATATTCAGAATTTTTCAAAAAACTCATCATGTGCGCCTTCAAAATCGCATTTGATAATTTTTTCAAAGGTTTAGGCTGCAAGAAAAACAATTGGTCGGTGATATTATCCGGATAAGCATGCCCCGTCGAAACCAAAGGAGTATTTCTTTTTTTCACATAACTCATCACCGCAAGCGCAATAAATTCCGCGGTCTGTAAATGGATTACATCTGGCTGAAATTCATCCAGCACTTTTTTCACCTCCACCCAAGGATTTACCGTCCACCAAATACCATTCTTATAAGTCAAACGTGGTAAAGGCATACCTAAAAATTCCGGATTCTCTGGCACTGGGTTAATTTGATCAGGATAAAAAGGGAAACGAATTGAAGATAAATGAGCAGTCTTCACCCCAGTTTTTTCGTCGATTTCTTCGTAATATTCTCCGGTAAAACTTGGTGCGATTACCAAAACTTCATGACCCGCCTGAGCTAAGCCATTTGCTAAATTATGCGCAAATACCGCCACCCCATTTGTCATCGGATAATAAATATCAGAAGCAATTGCAATTTTCATAATCTCTATTATATAACACTTTTAGTATCTGTTATAATTAAGCTATGGGTAAAAAATCAAAACCAAAGCAAACTTCTTCTGTCGCCGTCAACCGACGCGCGAGTTTTGATTATCATCTCGGTGATAAAATTATCTGCGGTATGAGTCTGACCGGACCGGAGGTCCGCCTCATTCGTGATCACCACGTCCAACTGAAAGGCTCATTTGTCACTATTAAGGATGGCGAACTCTGGCTAAACAACCTCACACTTGGTGCCGAAACCGCCCGCAACATTCGTCTGCTCATCACCAAAAAGCAGCTTCATTCACTCGAAAAATCTAAACAACTCGGCAACACCATCGTACCAACTAAATTATTTGGTGGCGGTCGCTATATTAAAATCGAGGTCTCCCTCGCCACTGGTAAAAAACGCTATGACAAGCG
>CAUTXD010000013.1:0-8792 GCA_963542535.1 uncultured Candidatus Saccharibacteria bacterium | reverse complement strand
GTCTGCCAATTCCGCCATTCGGGCTTGAGATAATTATACCCCAAACCCGACAGTTAGTGAACTAGAGATTTTATACTCCTTTAGTCATCTGGCCCGTAGAGGCATTAAAGATGTCACCGCGGTTATTAGTGTAAACAATTTCCCCGGCAAAATTTTTAGTCTGGCTATATTCGCCGAAATCGGATGGAGGATTGAAGACCTGAGCAGTACCACCACTTCGTAGATTAATTGTAGTCATGCGCTGGTTATCCATCTCTGCACTAACTAGTGACATCTTAGTTTTATCGAAATTAGAGATAAGATTTGGATCTTTCAGCGCAGCGGAAGCCGTTTGGCTGACCACAGAGTCAAGAGAATTGGCGCCTTTTGCCCCAAGGATTTCAACTGCATCCTCATTTCCAACCTTAAGGAAGTTATCCATAGTCATATCATCATAGGCTTTATTTAGACCCACACTTCTGGTTGCTGAAATAAGCGATGAACTTTTTGCATTATCATTCTTGTCATAACTAGCGTTCTGTAGGTATTCGTTAAACTGTCGATTTGCGATTTGTTGTTTATCTGCAAAACCCGGTAAGGTAACCGCAGCGCTAGCAAGCTGAGTGAATGCACGATTCGACGTATTTAATCCAGTAGTCTGACCAATCTTACTTATTTTCTTACGTCCAGTCTTAGTAGCACCAAGAGCACGTGTGAGTGCCTCAATTTTAATATCATTTGCATGCCTCTGATCTTCAGTCATATCTTCATACTTAGCACCAGTCTCCAATGCTGATATAAGATTGCTCTCCATAGTACCTTCATCGACACCATCACTAGCAAGTTTGTTCATAATATTTTTCACTTCACCATCACGAAACTCTTTTTCAGCCGTCGCCTTCAGGTTTTCAAAGCCGAGACCAGACATATTACTTAGAGCACCACGTCCAGCTGAATTCGAGCCAGCCCGTAGCTTAGAGTCGTTATTGACGATACCTGCTGCAGTAGCCTGGCGTCGCATCTGTGCAATAGATAATTTTCCACCATTCGCCTTAATTTCGTCAAACCTCCTCAAGTCCCTCCTGGCTCTAGCAACCGAGCGGTCGGCTGCATAATTATTCTTTGCATTCTTATAAAACTCTGTCGCGGCAATAGCCGCACCAGCCATGCCAACCCCCTTAAGGGCCCCACTACGAAGTTTATCAAAGCCTGAGGTAATAGCACCCAACCCTGCAAGAGATTTAGAAGTCATGGACGGAATAGCAAAATACGGAAGGACATTTAAGAGACCGCCGACGATTAGCATTAATATATCTTGACTCGTCCCAACAATGATCGAAGAAGCAAGGGCTCCGGCAGAAGTTGCAAGAATAAACATAGGGTACAACATTAAAAGTGCTTTTAAGGTTGACATGTATTTTTTTGTTATCGCGGCGGTATTTGGAAGAGCATACAATACCATAGCAAGAGGAGCTAAAACTATTACCATAATAATAGCTGCCTGGCGGATAGTAAGCATAATAAAACCGAAAAATACTGAAATTGCAGCTGAAACAATAAACATTACAACTGATAGAATGATAGCAGGACCCGTAGTTACAGCAGTCGCCGCCCCAACAGCCAGTCCAGCACCAGTAACGAGGCCGGAAATTTTGGAGATGGTATCAGACGCCTGAGCCGATGCTTCTGCGCTCATGCTATCGCCAGCAATGGTTCTAATCGCTGAGCCAATGCCATTACCTATAATGTGAGAAAGGTCAATTGCCACACCAAGAATTAGATAGGAAAAGTTAACTAAAATAGCCGTGATAATTAGCTTAGGAAGAATTTTTTTAATATTGTAATTTGAAATACCTAGATTTGTTACCTGGGAGAATACAACAACCAGTAACATAATGACGAATCCAATGTTTGCTAAATTGCGGAATGCCGACCAGGCCTTATAGATGGTTGAGTTCTGATCGGAAAATTGCTCAATGATTGATTTATGTGTAGCCGTTAACTCTGTGATAGTCCCTAGCAGGCCACTAGCAGTAGCGGCACCATCAGCGATAGTAGGACAAAGCATCCAAGAAAGGAAACCGCCGTTTTCCTGACAGTAGCTTTGTTTCGCATCATTAGCAAAATCACTATCCGATGCTAAATCAGAGTCATTATCTGATGCTGCATCCTTTACACTAATTTTTAAATTTGCCGTATCAAGACATTTCTTGCCTCCCTTTCCATCGTCTACAGTAAAATCTTTCTTCTGTAATGCTTCTGAAAGAATCTTATGCTCTTCTTTTTCTTCTTCGGTCAGAGGAACCCTAGCATTATACTTAGCGCTGTAGGCTCTTACGATTTTACTAGCTTTATCGATAACCTCTTGCGAATTACAAGAGTCAGATTCTGCAACATTAAGGTTTTTTGCATACTGATCAAAACTACTATTTATCACATTCGCAAGTTCATTACAGTTAAGCTTCTCATTGTTTGCACCCATAAAATCCGTAGATTTCTTACTACCATCTTTTTCGGTAGTTGCAATCATTTTTGGATATCTCTCTACGACCTTACCATCTGAATTAAGTAATTTAATTTTAAAATTATAAGTAGAAATATCCACACTATCAGCAAAAGCCGCGCCTGGCGAGCAGTTTAATTCAAAAGTGGTTAATGCATCATCGTAGGCAAGAGTAGGGTCGTCGTAATAACTATGGAGCTTATCGTATGGCACTGCAAATGCATTATTCTTTGCCCATTTGTCGTAGATTTTTTTAATATATTCTTCACCATCTGGATTTTTATCGAATTGACCAAGAGCATCAAGAGCCCCTTCTTCACAAGTACTAATATTGCCGTTCTTTTTTGGCATCAATAAACCATTTTGTTTCGAGCCTTTATCGCAGATTAAGTCTCTAAGATCTTGAATTCCAAACTGAGACATAAAAGCCTTCGTAATGTTTGAGGAACCATTATCATCACACGTAATATGACCCTCATAACTGACGTTTGGAGCCTTACCAGAAATTTCCTTTTTTAGCTCAGCACCGACCAATATGTCAGTGGAGCTTTCTTCACTATGCGACTTAAAAAGATTGCCCTTGTTTTTAGAAATCGAAGTTAACGTAGTGTAGCCTGTTGTATAGGGAATTAGACCGAATTTTTCCGTATGATGGACAGGACTCACATTTTTGAAGCAATTTGCAAATGCAGCTGCAATATATTTTGCACGGACCGCTTCGTGAATTTTACTTTTAGCATCACCAACAACAACGGTCGGTGGAGCAGCAAACACTATGGATGCCGAAAAAAGAATTAAGTTTAATATGATAACCAAGGCTAACGCTGTAATTGATGCTCTGTATTTTTTTTCTTTCATATTTTATCCTAATTCTGTTCCATATATGCATTAATGTAACTACTTAAATCTTGCAGATTTGCATAATCTTTTAATTCATAGACACTTGAGAATATTCTTTTTAATCCGTTGACATTATTAAAATTCTCAATGGAATCATTCAAGCTTTTATCTTGCGATTGACACGTGGGAATGCTTTTACTCAAGTCTTCTTCGACATTACAGGTGCCATTATCGATTAGCTCTTTCATCTTCTTAGATTGTTCAATTACATTTGTAAACTCACGAGCTGCAATCTTGTAGTTCAAGTTTCCAGAACTATATTTAGCTAAATTTTCCGTATTCATTTCTTCGTATGCTTTATAAAAATCATCATAAACAGCTATAGCATCCATATATAATTTATAACGCTCCTCGACTGCTTTTCGAAATGAATCATAAGCTTGAACGGCATATTCATTACCAGAAGTTTTTTGTTTATGATCAACTATATTTTTAAATGTAATTAATGTAGCTTGTCCCTCATGGATTTTTTTATACATATCCGAATCAAAGATATCGTCGAAAGAAACATAATTATTGTAAATCTTAAAAAAAGTTCGTTCCAGACCATCGATATTTTTTATATTTTCTGAAGAAGTAATTTCGGTCAATTCTTCCTTGCTTACATTTTTGGAATCAATAATCTTTTTCTTAAAAAGAAAACTCAAGAGAAAAATAAAAAATAAACCGATTATGCCAAAAACAATATACTTCTTCAGATTCTTGCCCTTAGGTTTGGCGGCGTAGGCGTTCGGGATAATGATGTCGGAAAAATCACCACCTTGTGGAGCGGAAGTAAAAGAATTGTTTGTGTTTTGGTCCATTTGCTTAAATTATACCATAAGAGTTTTAAAAACCACCAAAAAAACTCCAGCCGAGACTGGAGTTTTTGGTTGGACTTCGCAGGTTGCTTCAATGATAATACATTTCTTAACTCAAGACGTATTTTATTATCATCACGCAGTTTTCAACCATTTAGCCTAGGTCTCCCCACTTGATGATTCAAGCGAGGAGGCTTAACCAGGCTAGCTATTGACGTCCTAAGAAAATCTTCGGAGCGGTCAATTAGCGAAGTTTTTTACGGCTAGAAAGATAAAGACCAGCAGTCGTAACGATAGAACCAAGACCAAAGGCCGAGCTAATTACGGTTTCAGGACCGGTTTTTGGCATTTCCTTTGGAAGTTCTTGATTTGGTTTTTCTGGGTTTGGAGTAACTGGAGTTACTGGTTTTTCTGGGGTATTTTCACAGACCTTATTCACATAAACATCTGCACTACCTTGAACAGCGAAACCATTAGCCGAAGCCTTAGCCCAGTTGATCAAACGGTTATTACCACAAGCGAGATCCTTGTCGACTACCTTAGCGGTAAAGCGGACAAAACCGTCACCGCTTACAGCATAGTTACCGATATTAAGACCTTCAGTTGCTACAGTGTCAGAATTTGCCTTAGCACCATCACGGAATGCAGAGGTGAAAAGTTTAGTAGTACCAGCAACATATTCCATATTCTTTGGAAGAGAGTCGCGGATAATTACGTTTTCGACACGAGCAGCGTTAAGGTTCTTGTAGTGAATTTGATATTCGACAGAGTCACCGATTTTAGCGTCGACAGAAGTCTTCCATTCCTTATCACCAAGCATACGAACCTTCTTAGTAATAGAAGTGCTTTCGAAAACTGGTTTAACCTTAATAGTGACATAACCAGCATAGTTGTAACAACCAGGGAGGTTGCCATCTAATTTGTCATAACCAACTTTCACACCACCATTTACAATAGAGTCAGATAGGGTAGTACCGTTCTTGAAAATGTTATTTTCAAGGGTTGCAGAACCTTCGACATAGTCAAGGTAGAAAGCACGGCCATCAGCACTCTTAAGATTCAAAGAATCCCAGTAACGAGATGGAGTTGCATTTGAGGCATTAATGAAGCCAGAAATACGAGCAGTCTTAGAAACCACAGTTGGTAAAGAAATTTCAGTGGTGACATCTTTGGCCACAGCGTTAACACCCTTAGGGTTATTGTTGTGAGCATAAAGACGAACTACGTAAGTTTTACCTTCTTCAACGTTGACATCACCGATGTTCCAAACGTTGTTTTTGCCATTGTTACCAGTAGCTTCGTCGCGAATACCTAAGAAGCTACGTTCGTCGTTTAATGGCATAATGACACCGGCTTCTTTTTCCTTAGCGGAAATAGAAGAACCGTCGTCCTTGATAGAGTTCATGACGATTTTGTCGCCAAGTTTGCCAGCGTTAATGTCAGCGATAGTGTAAGTAGCGCGGCCGCCAGCGTTATCACCCCAACCAGATACAGTTGCAACAGTAGCAAGACCAGCAACAGTCACGGTAGCAGCGATGGATGCAAATTTGAATGCTTTTTTCATAAAAGCTCCTTTCAATTAAATTGTTCCTGTTATAAAATTTTGTTTTCGATTTGACTACACGAATCTAAATCTTTTTCTTCTAGCCAAATTGTTAATTTTCGTCTATGCCACTGAAATCGAATCGTCTCAAGAGTAAACATGAATTACCCCGGCGGCTTGAAGCCGCCAAGGTAATAGGGTGCGATAGATGTTTACAGATGCTTTATTTTGGTTCGTCATCATCAGATCCGACGAAGCCCACGTAGTCGTCTTTCTGGAGAGATTTTCCAGAATTATCGACTCCGTGGTTGATAGTCTCACCTTTATTATTAGTGTAACTATCATTGCGCTGAGCCTCCGTCTCGTAGTTCATCTTGATTTCATCAGTTTTTTGTGTTTCCACATTCTGATGACTCTGATCTGGAGTCGGAGTTTCTGGCTTTACGTTAGCGGGTTTTTCATGCCCACCGTCCGTCCGAACGGCCGGATCCGTAGGTTCAAAAACGTCAGTGCCAACAGTAGTGTTACCACCACCGATTTTAGCGCCGCCGTTATTGACTGGATCCTTTGCGGGATCCTTTACGAAATCCTTCTTGGGTTCGGGCTGAGGCTCCTTTGGCTTTTCACCACCACCATGTCCTGGCTGTGGATTAGGGGTTGGCTTATCTTCCGGCTCAGTGTTTGGCTGAGGTTTTGGCTTGGGAATAGGCTTCTTGGGCTTTGGCTTGGGAATAGGCTTCTTGGGCCTTGGCTTACTCTTCGTCTTCTCCTTTGGAACCTTTTTATTCACAATAAGCTCTGGACGCTTGTCGTGTACGTTAATTCCAATCTTGAAGATCTCGGTGCCAGCTTTATTTACATAAGCTAGCACTAAGGCGTCACGAGTAAACTCGTAGTGCGCCTCGGTAAACGTCGTGAGTTTGGCGGAATCAGTATTCGCCAAACTCAGTGGATAATGGTGATTTGTAGTCACCAATTGTACTCCTTGGTTGATAAGCCGGTCTCTAAGCCACAATGTAGCTACGCCGAGCTTGAGCTGTCGTTCGTTAATGTAAAGCTTCCCATTCTCCTCCCGAACATAATCTTGTATGCCGGTTCCATTTTTCATGGACTCAGCATACTCATCCAAGCCCTTAGTAATCCAAGGGTTAATCTGGGGGAGAGTAGTGCCATCGCTCAAAACCACATGTGAAAGTGCGGTAAGAAATGCTACGGTATATGGCGTATTGCTATAGATTTCCTGGCTAGTCTCGTTATTCATAATAGACACTTCGCCTTCGCTATAGCTCTCACCGTCCTTCGTTCCGTGAGTCACGGAAAAAGGAGTAGAAAGAGCGTCGCTAAAGCCAGCGGCTGCAACTCTTTCGGCTGCCTTATTTGGCAGTGAATTATCGCAGAATTCACGGCTAAGCTCTGGATAAGCTTTCTCATACTCGTAATTATCGAAGTCGAATGTTAATTCTGCTTTTTCGGCTTCGACATCCTTAGCGGAAGGTGTTTTCGCCTCTACCTTAGTGTGATTTCTTTGATAAGATTTCACACCAACTGCTAGAGCCAATACTACAAGCGCAGCTACAAGAATCCCCGAAAGGACCCTTTCCTTTTTTCCAAACTTTTTCATTTTTCACCTCTTTTTCTGTTTGAGGCTCCGTTCCCGATATGAGGAAATGCGGAGCCCAGTCAAAAATGTAACTAAAACACGACAACCATGCTCCAATACCATCTCCTCGTTCATAGACATCCTCCTAGGCGAGGACTAGAACTGTCACATATATCACTAAGATAATTGCGGCAGTTAGGGCGACAGTTGCAGGGCTAATCTTTGCGAATAAATCCGCGAAGATTGTATCATCCTCTCCATCATCACCGTCGAGAACCTCTTCTTCTTCAGGCTCTTCTTGCTCCTCTTCTTCAAAGGGCACTTCGAAGTCAGTGGATTTTGGTCCTTGACTTAAAGTTTCCTCCTCTGAGGCGATAGCTTTTTTAGCAGTGGCAGTTCGATGGCTTTCAGCAAACTCTTCGATAGCTTTTTTAATAGCAGCCGTTCGATAGTTTTTGACAAGCTCTTGGATTGCCGCCTGCTGAGCCTCAGGGCTAGGGTCACTAGCTAGTCGATCCAGAATTTCAGACAGCTTTTGCTGCTGGGCTCCGGTCATACTAGGGTTAGTAACCTTCGGTTTATCCTCTGCGTCAGATTTCGGCACAGAGGTGGTAGTCTGAGCTTCATCAACCTGGGGGGTTGAATCTTCATCAGTCTGAGTGTTTTTCGGCGGATTTTGCTCAGCCTTTTTATCCTCAGTTACTGATTCCGACTTTGGCTCAGTGTTTCCACTTTTGGTTCCTTGGACTACGCTTCGGAGTTTTTCATTGTCCTCCTTGAGTCTATTACGTTCATTCTGCATGCGCTCAATTTGCTCACGCAGCTTAGCGTTTTCAGACTCAGTTTTACTTAACTTTTTAGTCCTTAATTTAGGGCCGTCAAGATAAGTAAAAGCAACTACAACAATTGCTGCTGCCCACACCATGAAAGGCACTAGTGTAAAACTCGGGCTATTAAAAATACCCTGTTCCATCTGATAGTAGCTAAAAAGCTGCCACCAAACTAGAGCAATTCCGACATGTAACGCCAAAAGGCAAAATAGCTTCACCTTTCGGTAATGCAGTTTACGCAGTTCTTGAAAACCAAACAACGCAATCACCGCTGACTCGACTATAAAAGTCACTGTAGCAAGGTGCGGTTGCGGTTTTGGAAACGCTAAACTTTCGAAGACTGGTAGTAAGAGTAAAACTAAACTTACTAGACAACCCCTCAAGAAGCTTTTTTGAAGCGCCAAGACCTCTTGATTGGACTTGGTCTTCCGAGCAGATTCGCCATATGAAATGGCAAAAGTTACAACAACAATCATCACTGCAATCAATGTCAGGTTCATGATTCCCTCCTCATGTTGCGCTCGGTTTTCCGAGGCAAAAAATAGTTTTCTTTTACATCTACATCTATAATAAACAGGCGTGAAATTATTTTACGCCTGAGATGATTCGATTTTAATGGACGTCTTGGTAATTCAAG
>CAUTXD010000012.1:0-9015 GCA_963542535.1 uncultured Candidatus Saccharibacteria bacterium | reverse complement strand
AGATTAGCCAGTGGCTATCAATATATTTTCGCTTGATTGACATATAATTTTCCTTGTTAATTCTTATGCTTATTTTAGCATAAAAAAGAAAAATAATGCAGAACTTACTGAAATATCGCAAAAAACCTCGAATTCATTTTTATAAATTCGAGGGGGTGCTTAATCAACCTGAAAAATTTATACGTGGCGCACTTTACGACGCAGGGTTTCAATTGGCAATGTTTTAGTGTAGTAAGAAATTTTATCCAAGACAAAATCTCTAGCTTCGAGATATTTTAACTCTTCCACGCCGAACCCACGCTTAAAGACTGAGACGCCGTAGAAGCGGTGCTTAGTATCGTTTTCATCGACAATGCCCCAAAAATTATAGCGCTTAATACCGCGCTTTCTGGCGTCACGCATGGCTTCCATATGAAGAAGTGGGGCACCGGAATATTTAGTGCCGAGTTCTGAAGATACGCCGTAATGATAAGAGGCTTCATTGCCATAAAAAATCATAAAGTTTTCGGCGAGAATCTCACCATTGAGTTTTGCGATGTAGAGTACCGCTTCGTCATTCTTAGCAAAAGCTGCAAATTGCTTAGTGAGAAAGTCCTCAGAAAAAGCATAGAAATCGTGGCGTTTAGCAGTTTGTAATTCAATTTGATAAAAATCATGAATCGCTTTCGGGTCGGAAGTTTTTTCGATGGTGATTAGATTTTTCTCGGCCTTGCGAAGAGCGCGGCGCAGACGCTGACGCATGTTTTTTAAGATTTCTTCTTCAGAGTTTTCTAGATTAAGAACACCAGCAAATTCCACCGAAAGATACATCGGGGCCTTACGGAAGCCGAGTTGCTGAAAAATCTTCGCGTTCTCTGGAGTATTCTGAAGTTGAGGACGTACACGGATGAAAGTACATTTTAGTTTTTTAGCCTGCTGCTTCATGTCATCAAAAATTAACTGCTTAATTTCTTGATTACTCCAACCAAAAATTGGTCCACCAGCTACAGCTAGATGACGACCACGCTTAGCTGGTTCAACTTCACCAGCATAAACCCCGACGAGTTGGTTATTTTCATCATAGACACCACGGCGCACAATATCAAAACCGCGTGACTGATAAAATTCGTAAAAATACCAGGACTGCAAAAAGTTAGCTTCTGAAAAACTTGTGACAAATTCATCCCATTCGGTTTGTTTTTCGACAGTTTTGACGGTATATTTCATAGTTTCCTTTTTTAATTTATAGGTGACGTTTTTTGCGACGAGCGTCTTCGACTAGACGAATCAGACCGTAATGAAGTTTTTTGACTGGAAGATCATGAGCATGGAGATAATCGAATTTTTCACCACCAAAGCCAGTCTTGAAGGTAGTGACACCGGCGAATTTATGATTTTTTTGGCCGGCAGGAGCAATTCCCCAGAGATTATAACGAAGTTTACCTTGCTTTTTGAGATCTTTCATCACGTGCCACTGGACAGCGTAAGCGCCTGGGAATTTGTAATTTAATTCAGTGGAGGCTGCCTCAAAATAATCGCCTTCTAAGGCATCGGTTAGAACTAGGCCATAAGCTACTGGTTTGCCCTCGAGGGTGGCGCGATAAATCTGAAGATCAGAGCCGAAAGCCTTGGCATAAGCATTGAGATCCTTACGGCGTGGCGGAATAAAACCTTGACGCTTGGCGGTTTCGGCCTGAATCTGATGAAACTCACGGAGAATTTCCGGGGTATTGGATTTCTCCACCTTGAAATTTAATTTTTCTGAGCGGCGCACTTCATAACGTGTTTGACGGCGCATATTTTTCAAAAGATCTTCTTCAGACTGAGTAAGATCGACAAAGACGGTATTTTCGGCATGCAGGAAATAGGAGGCCGAGAGTGACGGAATCGATTCGATGAGTGCACGATTTTCTGGGGTTTCCTCGAGATTTGGACGGAAACGGATGAAGACACAATTATTTTGCTTGGCATAGCGGTAAATCTCGGCCATAGCAAGCTCTAATTCATTTCGATTAGTATAATCCAGAATCGGTCCACACGGAATCTCCAGAAAACGGCCACGCTTAGCGTCTTTAATAATAGCAAGACAATAAGATTTTTCACTAAACATTAGGAAGATAGGTTTATGGCCGATGGATTTATTGACCTCAAACCACTGCTTAGACTGTAAGAAATTAGTATGGAAGGCGGCGTGGCGAAGAGTATCGATGTGTTTCACTTCGACTTCAGATAGAGACTTCTTGGTCGCAAATGGTACGACTTTTTCGCCTTGAGAGTTTATTTCATATTGATTAATTAGATGTCTTGCTTCGGCAAGCTCGAAAATCGTCAACCAGTTCGGCAAATTAATCAAATGCTTGGCAGCAAAAACTGCATTTGGACAGGATTTTTCATTAAAATTAGCTCGGGTATAATATCTCTCGGGCGAAACTGGTGAACTATACCAAATATCATCCATGATGAATCCGGAAGCTGTGAGTTTTTCTAATAATTCTTCCCGATTCTCTACAAAATAGAAACGGCGAAGTGGAGTACGATGCTTAATTTTCTTCAAATCACGTAAGGCGAGTTTAGCGTGCCAATGAGTGAGGCGAATAGAACTATCCAGTTTTGCGTCAGCGGATTTCTGAATTTGGTGAGTCTTCAAGAGAAAGGCAGTGTAGAGGCGTCCAAAATTAAGGCGACCAAGCTGCAGATGAAATAAAGCACGGGTAATGGCGCCAAAAAGTGGATATAGACGAGTGCGAAAACGATCGGTAAAGCTTGGTAGATTGACTGGAACGGCGAAGGATTTTTTGCGCTTATCGGTTTTACGAAGAAATAGCAAGCCACCAGAGATTAAATCGAGAGATTTACCCTTACCAAAGCTCATAATCACGGCATCACCGACCATGCCAGCTTCACGGCCATCGGCGTAATCCATACCGATACAGTGCGCAAGATCTTCGATTAGAGCAAGATTGTATTTTCTAGCGACAGATTCAATGCCGACAATATCGCAGGGGTAAGCTAAATTATTCTGCACAATCACCGCTTTAATTTCTGGATTTTTCGCGCAAGCTTTTTCGAGGGTTTTAGCGTCAAAATGGAGATTATTTAGATTCACATCAAGATAAACTGGCTCGCAGCCGGCACTTCGCACCGCTTCCACTACCGCGAAGCAGGTTAAGGCAGTAATCGCAACTTTGTCGCCTGGTTTAATGAAATACTTTAAGGCTTCAGAAAGTGCAGTACGGCCTGAACCATAAAGCGCGACGTTTTCCGCTGCTACTTGATAACGATTAGCGACATAGGCTTTTAATTTTTCGGAATCTTTTTTGAAGCCAAAAGCAAATAACTGTCTGAGCGTCTTTTTCAAACCAAATTGACTAGCGTGGGCAATGAATTTCATTAGGCAAGCACCTCATTGATGGCCTTCGCCAGACCTTTAGGGTCATCGATATACGGAGCGTGACGCCACTTTTCGGAAGAGTAAAAAGTACTATTTTTGATTAATTCATGAAGCTTTTTACCTTGACGAAGTGGGGTAATTTGATCATTTTCACCCCAAAGAATCGAAGTTTTAACTTTAACGCGAGAAGGGTCGAGGTTTTTGTCGGATTCATGCATATTAGCCAGAGTCTTCTTCATATTTTCAGGTGCATGGGCATAGTCAGAGGCCCCAACTAACTTATGAAAAATCCTACGTAAAATCGGCACTCGCTTAAACACCCCAAAAACTTTACTTAAGCAACGTAAAATATCACGCTTCAAAGATTTTTCGTATATACCAGCACTATCAAGCAGAATTAAATGTGAAAGTTTTTTCGGATGTTTGATGGTGAGATTCATCAGAATACGACCACCATTACTATGTCCAAGTACCATGGCACCATCTGGTAATTCACGTTTGGCCCAGCGCACATAATCATTAATCGTCCAAACTTTTTGGCTTTGTTCGGTCAGGCCTGGAACATGCAACATTTTAACTTCGATTTTGTATTTATCGCGTAAAATCTCGATAGTTTTGGTCCATGGCTCGACAGTGTAAGTCCAGCCATGAATAATATATAAAGTTTTCATTAGTTAAGTCCCCTTTTTTCACGACGCTTTTCTGCAGCTTTTTCGCGACGTGGCAGACGCTCAGCGTCTTTTGAATTTAATAATAATTTTTCGATAATCCATTCGAGATACTGACTGCCCTTGAAGAGAATCGTCTCACCATTTACGGCATTTTGCTGAATGAATTCGAGAGCTTGCTTGGGATTGTCAAAAGTATCGACCTTGACCCCCTGCTTCTTGAGGATTGGATAGGTGTATTCGCGAGTACGCCGACCGATTAAAATTACTTGTTCGGGGTCAGATGCAATAATTGCATCGGCAAGTTTTTCGTGTTCATGTTGCTCGATACTGCCTTGCTCCACCATATCACCGATTACCAACCATTTATGTTGAGTACGCATTGAGCGGTACATCTTAAGGATCGACTCCATAGAAATCAGATGAGCATTATAGCTACTATCAATAATTTTTAGATTATTGATGCCTCTGAGGAAAGTATTGCGACCCGGAGCTTCACGCATATCGGAAAAGTCACTCGGGATTTGAATATGAAGATATTCGCAAAGCTTGGATAGCATAGATAATTGAATTGCAAGATCACGTTGCATAGGATTTTTAAATGTAATAGTGAATTCGTTTAGTTTTGGTTGGCTGGAGAAATTCATAATGAACTCAGTCTTATTTGGATAAACGGTATATTTTAGCAATTCGCTCTTACTACATTTAATAACTTCGGCCTTAGTCTTGCCTTTGGTGACAATTTTATCAATCGCACGATTCATAAGAGCGACATCCTTGTCGATGAGGATTAATTTTTGTGTATTTTCGGGCAAGGTAGCGAATTCATGGGTGATGGCTTTTTCGAGATTCGGGAAAAGACCAGCCTCTACCTGTTTTTCAAACTGCATAGCATGTGAAAGACCCAGAGAAACCCAGATCGTGACTTCCGGTTTTAGCCATTTAGCGAGAAATTCTGCTTCGTGTGGACGTTCACCATCGATTTCGACAATATAAAATTTCTCACGATGAGTATAAAAGAGCGATTTGAATGGCACGCCGATAATTAGGCTGAGCCAACGCCACTTGCTACCACGCACGCCGTCCATATCGACGATATCAAAGGCTACGCCAAAAGCAGAATTAGCATTAAAGGAATAATGTGCCTTGGTTTTTAGAGTGGATTCAACCAAATTCAACATGGTAGTCTTACCGACTGAACCGGTAATGGCAATCACCCGAGGTTTCCAGCGTTTAAGTGAAATATTAGCAAAAAAACGAAAATAATTCGCAGCCAAAAAATAAAATTTCTTTTTAAGTCTCATTACGAGCGTCATATATTTATTTTAGCATATACTGTTAATTTTTAATATTTTGGAAGAAACGAGCAGCGCGTTCGGTAGTCGGATGATCCATTACTTGATGCGGCTCACCATCTTCAATAATTTTTCCCTTATCGAGGAAGATTAGGCGGGTACCAACTTCTCTGGCAAAACTCATTTCATGGGTGACAATCACCATAGTGCGACTATGATCTTTGGCGAGGTCCTTAATAACCTCGAGTACTTCGCCAACCATTTCTGGATCGAGTGCAGAAGTCGGCTCATCAAACAAAATTACTTCTGGATGCATGGCAAGAGCCCTTGCGATAGCCACACGCTGCTTCTGACCACCCGAAAGATTCTTCGGGTAATCATAGGCTTTATTCGCTAAACCCACCCGTTTTAGTAACTCCATAGCCTCTTTTTCCGCCTGTTTATTCGAAAGATGTAGGACCTTTCTCGGAGCGAGCTTGATGTTTTCTATGATATTAAGATTTTCAAAAAGATTAAAACTTTGAAAAACCATACCGACTTTAGCACGAAGCTTATTAAGATTGGTTTTTGGGTTCGTAATTTCCTGCCCATCGATAAAAATTTGACCTTTATCTGGGGTATTCAGTAAATTCAAGCAACGCAAGAAAGTAGATTTCCCGGAACCAGAAGAACCAACTAGGACTACGGTCTCGCCGTCTTGAATTTCGAGGTCGATACCACGGAGAACTTTTTGATTTTCGAAACTTTTTTCCAGTTTCTTCACAATGATCGACATCTAAGCTAACCTCTTTTCTACTTTTGACATAATTTTAGTAAAGATCAGAGTAATCGCCAAATAAATAACCGCGGCAGCCACCAATGATTCAAAAGCCGTAGCAGTTAACGAACGAATATCGTCGGCGCCACGCATAATATCACCGAGGCCAATCCACCCCACGATGGAAGTCTCCTTAAAAAGCGAAATACCCTCACCGATGAGGCTGGGCAAGGAATTTTTAAGCGCCTGTGGCATCACAACGTAAAGTTGTGTACGGAATTCCGAAAGACCGAGTGAGCGAGCGGCCTCTTTTTGACCGTTCGAAACACTATCGATTCCACCACGTATAATTTCTGAAATATAGGCGCCACTGTTGAGCGAAAAAGCTACAGCGGCTACGATAATTTTCGGCATAGCGCGATATTCGGCAAAAATTACGTAATACATAATTAAGAGCTGCACCAGAAGAGGTGTGCCGCGGATAATCGTGACATAGAGATTGGCGATTTTTTGACAAAACTTGCTACTAGAAGTGCGAAGCATTGATATTAAAACGCCGAGAAGAAAACCAAAAAAGAGCGATAAAATAGTTAAAACGACGGTAACTTCAAGTCCGTGCCAAAAATATATCCAACGACCATTACCGAATATAACTTCAAAAAATTTCATCTGCTCTCTCCAAAATATTTCCTTAATAAGGCATCCATACGCCCATCCTCTTTCATGTGATTAATGGTTTGATCAACTTTTTCTTTGAGAGTATGGTTAGATTTTTTCATGGCAATTGCATAAGATTCGTTGCCAATCGCGGAACCAAGAATTTTTAGGCCCGGAAAAGCTACGATATATTGATCAGCTGGCGCGTCGTCTAGGATTACCGCGTCAACCCGACCAGAAGCTAATTCCTGTAAAACATTGGGGGCGGCGGGAAATTGGATCACTTTAGCGCCACTAATTTCCGAGGCTAAAATATCTCCAGTAGTGCCGAGTTGAACGCCGATTTTCTTACCGATGAGGCCGGATTTATTAAAAATTTTACTATCTTCTAGGACAATAATGCGCTGGGTGGCCTGATAATACGGCTCCGAAAATAGGGCATTCTTCTCACGCTCTGCAGTGACCGACATGCCTGCCACGGCAATATCAATGCGACCACCTTCGAGCGCCGGAAGAAGTCCATCAAAAGACATGTCTTCAATTTTTAGCTCAGCACCGAGTTCTTTCGCGATTTCGCGCGCGAGATCTACATCAAAACCGACCACCTGGCCACCTTCTTTATATTCAAAGGGCTTAAACGTGGCGTTCGTCCCCATGACCAAGACCGAGGCGTCATGAGATACCACGGTCTCGCGTTTTATGATATCGAAAAACATCCAGAAAAAAGCCGCAACACACCCCGCCAGAATAATCAAATTTTTAATAATTCGGACAGGGTTTCGTTTCGGCTTATGCATAGTTTAAGTATAAGGCGTTTAGCCTGATATTTCAAGATTGCAAGTAAAATTGATTCAATTAAACAATTAATAAAGGCACCTAAAACAAAAAAGGTACAATCCTATAAAATAATTGGAGCTATTAGTAATAATGATAAAAGAATTAGATTAAGAGTTGTAAGGTGTAGAAGCAGAATGGCATTTATGTCTTTTTTTGTTTTATAAAAAATATACAGATACCGTTTTTTATAGTTAAAACCAAGTATCTGTATAAATATTTTGTTTCTCCCCTAGGGCTTACGTGCGAAGTACCCATGCACTCCTGGCCGATCCACCCGAAGCCAAGTTTTATCGGCCGTAGAAGGATCAGCCAAATATGAGCCGTTACCACCGCGGAGCTTTTTACTCTCTTTGAACATATTGGAAAAACTTGTAAGTTTAGATGTATTAAAATCATTGTTCACATATATTTTTTCTGACTTATTGAATGCAAACATCCAGCCCATATTCGTCACATTGGAAGTGTCAAAGTTAGAAAGATCTAGCGTGGTGAGACTAGGCATATCATAAAACATAGCGCCCATATTCGTCACCTTGGAAGTGTTGAAGTTAGAAAGATTAAGCGAAGTGAGCCTAAACATGTGAGCAAACATACAGCTCATATCCGTCACATTGGAAGTGTTGAAGCTAGAAAGATTAAGCGAAGTTAGATTATACATTTCATTAAACATATACTTCATATCTGTCACCTTAGAAGTGTCAAAGTTAGAAAGATCTAGCGTGGTGAGTTTAGTCATATCAGAAAACATATATTGCATATTTGTCACCTGGGAGGTATCGAAGTTGGAGAGATTGAGTGAAGTGAGACTACGCACGTCATAAAACATCTTACTGCTATCCATATTCAAATAAACCTTTTCTGGCTCGGCATAATAATAAGCTGTTTTATCGGTCGGATTTAACCAGAGTTTAATTTCACAATCAGACTCTTCGTCTTCAATATTCTTGGCATTCGTAGAAGCAGCTGGAGCTACGGGACTTTTCTTAAAGTGCTCGAAGGCTCCTAGGGATTTTAGTTTTGCATTAAAATCTGGGCCTTCGGTCATGATGGCGATACGGTCATAATTATTGGTTAGAATTGAAAATATTAGTTTATTCGTGTATCTGCCACTTTCAAGGTTGTCACTTAGTTTCATGCCAATACTTAGTTGACTTGATTCATTGCCGTTAGTCTTTCCGGCAGTCTGCAAGATTTGTGCTGGAGTAGAGAGAGCTGGAATCGGTGCATAGCTTGAAGACGCCCCAAACTTATAGCCCCAAGTATTATTAGAAAAACCTCCCAGCGGCCCAGCGGACGAGATCGAATTAATTTTTGCACCATTTGAAGAATCATTATTCACTAGCGCCGTTTCATTGGTCTCTGAATTTAGCGTTGCCGTGTAGCCAGTTTTATTATTTGTATTGACGATAAGATTTAATGGGGCTTCTGTGG
>CAUTXD010000011.1:0-11017 GCA_963542535.1 uncultured Candidatus Saccharibacteria bacterium | reverse complement strand
CAGACCCTCATTATGGACTCTGGCGACCAGGAACACGAGCGCGGTATTACTATCACCGCCAAGCAGACCTCGGTCTATTATCATGATCACAAAATTAATATTATCGATACTCCGGGCCACGCCGACTTTTCTGGTGAGGTTGAACGTACCTTGAATATGGCCGACGGTGTACTTTTGGTGGTTGACGCCCAAGAAGGCCCGATGCCACAAACCAAATTCGTTTTGAAGAAAGCCCTTGATCTTAAATTAAAACCAGTCGTGATTATTAATAAAATCGACAAACCAGCCGCTCGTATCGAAGAAGTGAAAGACGAAATTTCTGACCTTTTCTTGGAGCTTGCGACCGAAGAATCTCAACTTAATTATCCTATCTATTATGCTATCGCGCGTGATGGTCGTGCCGGTAAGACCGAAAATCTCGATGATGATCTGCACGTAATTTTTGAATCCATCATCAATGATATTCCTTCTCCGAAGGTCGATGACGATTCTGAAAAAGGTCTGCAACTTCTCGTGGCTTCACTTGCTTCTGATAATTACCTTGGTAAATATGCCATTGGTAAAATTTTCCGTGGCAATATTAAGCACGGGCAGTCCATTAAAATTATGAAAACTCATTTTACCGACGGTGAGCCAGAAATCACTACCGAAAATGGTAAAGTTGATCGCATCTTTGTCTATCGTGGTCTCGGCAAGGAAGAAGTGAACGAAGCTTTTGCTGGCGATATCGTCGCAGTGACCGGTATTCCAAGTGCTAATATCGGTGACACCATCGCCGCCTTTGATAATCCTGAAGCCCTGCCAACTATCGAGCTTGAACCACCTACTCTTAGTATTTACATTGGCCCAAACACCAGCCCACTCAAAGGTCAAGAAGGTGAATTTACTACCTCTCGTCAAATTTCTGATCGTCTCCACAAAGAGCTCGAAACCAATATCGCTTTGAAAATCGCCCAAGACGGGCTCGGTTACAAAGTTTCTGGTCGTGGTGAACTTCACCTCTCAGTTTTGATTGAAACTATGCGCCGTGAAGGTTATGAACTCGAAGCTGGCCGTCCAGAAGTGGTTTATAAGGAAGTTGATGGCAAAAAATGTGAACCATTTGAAGACCTTACGATTGAAGTCACCCCAGAATATGTCGGTGCGGTTTCGCAAGAGCTTGGTATTCGTAAGGCTGATCTCGTTGCTCAGGAAATTACCTCTGGTGGCGCCGTCCGTTTCACTTATGAAATTTCTACGGCTGCTCTGATCGGTCTACGTAATGGCCTGATGACCGATACCAAGGGTACTGTGATTATGTCTTCCATCCCGAAGGGCTACCGTCCAGTCGAAGGCAAGTACAAGCCAGAACGTAACGGCGTTTTGATTTCTTTTGAAACTGGTACTTCTACCGCTTATGCTCTCGATATGGTGCAGGCTCGTGGTATTCTCTTTATTCCACCACAAGTGCCAGTCTATCAGGGTATGATCGTCGGTCTTTCGAATAAGAAAGAAGATATCGACATCAACGTCTGTCGTGAAAAGCAGCTCACTAATATGCGTACCCACGCCTCTGATGGCGCAATTCAGCTTACTCCATATACCAATCTCAGCCTCGAGCAATGTCTCGACTTCCTGCTCGATGATGAACTTCTCGAAGTTACTCCGAAAAGTCTTCGTCTCCGTAAGCGTCAACTCGATCCCATCAAGCGCAAACGCGAAGCTAGGAGCTAAAATGTCTCAGCCGGCGTATCTTATCGATTCCCATTGTCATCTGCATGACCTAGATTTTTATACGCCGGAAGCACAATCCGAGGCCCTTCTTGCATGCAGCGAAAAGCAGGTCGAAAAGCTAATCTGCATCGGCACGGACCACGAGGATTCTTTCAAGGCCGCCGAATTTGCCGCTAAGAACCCTACCAAACTTTTCTGGAGCTATGGTATCCACCCCAATGAATTTGACAAACCTAGAAAAGATGTTCAATTTGAACATAATAATCGTCCTGTGGCAATTGGTGAAGTCGGACTAGATTATCATTACGGTGAAAATGATAAATTGGATCAGGCTAGATTGCTCGAAGAAATGCTAGATCTCGCGATTCGCGAAGATTTGCCACTGATTTTTCATGTTCGCGAAGCCTTTGATGACTTTTTTGCGATTTTGGATAATTTTTCTACCGCCAAAATTCGTGGCGTCGTACATTCTTTCTCTGATAATAAGAAAAATCTCCGTAAATCTCTCGAACGTGATTTTTATATCGGCGTGAATGGTTTAGCTACTTATTCTACTTTACCGATGCCGCCAATTGAACGCATTCTCCTGGAAACCGATGCGCCATTTCTCGCTCCGGTGCCACTACGTGGGCAAACCAATCAGCCGGCCAATGTTTATTATGTTGCCAAGTGGTTATCTGAAAAGCTCGGATTGGATTTTGAGGAAGTTGCGAGAATTACTACCGAAGATTCTGAAACCCTCTTTAATTTAGGAGCCAAAAAATGATTTATTTAGATTTTGCGGCCGCTACTCCAGTCCATCCCAAGGTACTTGAGGCGATGTTGCCATATTTTAGTGAAAATTTTTATAATCCTTCCGCACCATATCTTCCTGCCAAACATTTGCGCGGGGAATATGAGGCGAAAAAATCCGCCCTGGCTCAAACTATTGGCGCAAAATCACCGGATCTAGTCATCACGGCCGGTGCCACTGAGTCAATCAATCTCGCGTTCACGGTCTTAGAAAACTACCCTGATGCCGAAGCTCTGATTTTAGCCACCGAGCATGCCTCGGTGCGAGAATCCGCCAGACATTATGCGAAAAAAGTGGCAGAAGTCGCCGTCGATTCGACTGGTCTGATTGATCTGAAGGATTTGGCGACTAAAATTACCAATCAAACTGTCTTAATATCTGTTGCCATCGCCAATAATGAACTTGGTACCATCCAGCCTCTCAGTGAGATTGCCGAAATCATTCGCAAGGTTCGCGAAAAACGACTGGCCGCCGGTAATCTTACCCCACTTTATCTTCATTCTGACGCTTCGCAGGCCGCCAGCCTCCTCGATCTTTCAGTAGCGCGTCTCGGTGTCGATCTTTTGACGCTCAATTCCGCCAAAGTTTATGGCCCGAAGGGAATTGGCGCGCTCTATATTTCTCGTGGAGTTAGACTCCAGCCAATCTCTTATGGTGGTGGTCAGGAAATGGGCCTGCGTTCGGGCACGGAAAATGTGCCTCTTCTCATGGGCTTCGCGGAAGCTTCCGTGCGTGCGAAAACTCACATTTCCGCCAGTCGTAAAAAATACGAAAAATTTAATCAATTATTCCGCCAGATTTTGACCGAAAAATCCCTCGTTACTCCGAAATTTTTAGGTAACAAAAAACACCAATTAGCTAATTTCTGTCCAATCCGCTTTGATGGCCTCGATGCTGAGCGCCTGATTTTTAAGCTGGAAGATCGTGGCATTCTACTTTCTACCGGTGCCGCCTGTGCCGCTTCCAAGGGGCAAAAATCTCATGTACTTTCCGCCATTGGCCTCACTGATTCAGAAATTACCGGCTCACTCCGCGTCACTTTCGGTGAACTCAATACTGAAGAACAGATTCGCGAAGCCGCAACGGTCATCGCCGAAGTAGTTAATCAAGAAGCCAAGCGTATCGGTCTGGTGCCAGACGAGGTTACTACAGGGGAATCACGCGATGCTGAATTAGGTCAAGCAAATCCTGCCGCATTTAGCCAAAATCAAGGGGTCGCCCATGAATGACACTGTAGTCAAAATCAAGGAGCCGCTCATGAATAACCCTGCAGCCAAACCGAAAACCGTCTTCGTTGGTATGTCTGGCGGTGTCGATTCTTCAGTTACCGCGGTTTTGCTCAAAAATGCCGGCTATCACGTGGTCGGTGTCTATATGAAGAACTGGTCGAAGGATCTTCCAGGTATGAAATGTCCTTGGGCGGAGGATTTGGCGGATGCTAAGCGTGTGGCTACGAAATTAGATATTGATTTTCGTATTTTCGATTTTGAGACAGAGTATCATGCTAAGGTGGTTGATTATATGATTGAGGAATTCAGGAAGGGGAATACCCCAAATCCCGATGTAATGTGTAATCAAGAAATCAAGTTCAAGCTTTTTTATGATATTGCCATGAGCCAGGGCGCCGATTTTATTGCCACCGGTCATTATGCTGTCTCTGAAGACGGCAATTTGAAGCTCGCTACCGACACAAATAAGGACCAAACTTACTTCCTCTATCGTATTTCCGATGAAGCTATTTCGCATACTCTCTTTCCTCTTGGCAAAATGCTAAAACCAGAGGTGAAGCAACTGGCTGCCGAATTTGGCCTCGATAATGCCTACAAGAAAGAATCGATGGGGGTTTGTTTCGTGGGTGAAGTCGGGATTAAGGATTTTCTCCAAGAATATATCGAAGTCTCTCCTGGTCAGATTATCGATCGCGATACTGGAGAAGCGCTCGGCACGCACGAAGGCGCGGTCTTCTATACTATCGGTCAGCGCCACGGCTTAAATCTCGGCGGCGGACTGCCTTATTATGTGGTCGGCAAAGACATGGCGAAAAATCTGGTATATGTTTCGAAAAATCTCAATCACTTAAATCTTTGGACGAAGACTTTGAAGTTAAAGGATGTAATCATTCGTCAAATTCATCAGGCCACCGGTGATATTCAGCCAAATCTCTCTAATCTAACTTGTCGTGTACGCCATCGTGCGCCACTAATTAACTGTAGTTTTAACACAGAAACTAACGAGGTAGTATTGACTGAAGAAATCAAGCATCCAGCAGCCGGTCAATCTGTGGTCTTCTATGCCGGTGATATCTGTATCGGTGGCGGTATTATTGCGGAGTAGCCTTTTGTATTTGATGGCGGGTATTATTGCGGAATAGTCTTTTGTATTTGGCGGTGCGGTATTATTGCTGAATAATCCTCAGCACTAAACCCCATAACTGAAATTAAAAAATCAAGAAAAATAACCGCTCTTCGCGGTTATTTTTTATTTTTTATCGAAGCAGGCGTAACCCTTAGTTAATTCCAATTTGCGCTTCAGGTCATCGACTGTTTTCTTCAGACCATCTTTTTGAATTTTTCCGTCCAGATCACCGAGGTCGAAATCCTCGCCGTCGTCCGTAGTGGCTGAAACCAAATTTTCTACCGTTGGATCGATCTTAATCGTGAGGGTATTTTGTGCGGATTTACAGCTAATCGTTAGTAGCCCATCGCCGTTAGCCATATTTTTCACGACTATAAAGAGGATTATACCCACAATCCCGATTAGGAACAGGGTAATTATTTTTTTCATTTGCGGCGTCCTTTTATTTAATCTATATTAATTATATACAACATGAGCATTTTGTAAAGTTGTGTAAAACTCGAAGTTCTGCAGAATATGGTATAATTACCCCCATGAATGCAAGTGAAATCCGTCAAAAATTTCTTGAATATCAAACTAGTCGTGGTCACCAGGTAATCGCTCCAGCGCGTCTGGTTTTGGAAAATGATCCAACCACTCTTTTCACTGGTTCTGGCATGCAGCCTCTTTTGCCATATCTTCTCGGTGAACCTCATCCTGCCGGCCAGCGTCTGGCAGATTCACAGCCATGTTTGCGTTTGCAGGACATTGAAGATGTGGGTGATCCACGTCATACCACGGTTTTCGAAATGCTCGGTAACTGGTCACTGGGTGATTATTTTAAGCAAGAGCAAATTCCAGCCTTCTTCAAATTTCTCACCGAAGTGGTCGGGCTCGATCCACATAAAATTTACGTCACTTGCTTTATTGGTAATGAAAAATACGGCATCCCAAAAGATACCGAATCAGCTGAAATCTGGCAACGTGTTTTTGCGGAAGCCGGTGTGCAGGCGGAAATTGCTGAAATTGGCTCCAGTGAAGATGGCGCCAAGCGTGGTATTAAAGAAAACGAGCATATTTTCTTCTACGATGATCATGAAAACTGGTGGAGTCGTGGCGGTGGCGTCGAAACTACCCCGATTGGTGATCCGTGTGGTCCAGACTCCGAAGTTTTCTATGATTTTGGCGAAGACAAGCAAGATGTCGCGAAATATGGCAAATCTCATCCTGCCTCGGACGGTGCACGCTTCATGGAAATCGGTAACCAAGTCTTCATGCAATATAAGCGCAATCAAGACGGTACCTTCTCTGAATTAACCAAGAAAAATATCGATTTCGGTGCTGGCCTTGAGCGTATTGCCGCAGCTGCTATGGATTCTTTCGACGTTTTCGAAACTTCACTCTTAAAACCAATTATTAATAAGCTCGAAGCGATCTCTGGCCTGAGCTACGCTGACCACACCGAAGAAATGCGCGTAATTGCGGATCATTTGCGTGGTGCTTATTTACTTTCGGCTCAAGGCTTAGTTCCAAGTAATAAACAGCAAGGCTATGCCCTCCGCCGTTTGATTCGTCGTGCGGTAATGAAAGCTACTAACCTCGGTATCGATCAAGATTTCTTGGCTCAAATCGTGCCAATTATTGCCGAAAACTACCAAGATCTCTCGGATGAAATTCTTACCAATCGTGCCGACGCCTTGAATGTCTTGATTCGCGAAGAGCAGGCCTTCCGCCGTAGCATTCACCGTGGTCTTAAGGAACTTCATAAGCTTAAGGATCAGGGCCTTACCGGTAAAGAACTCTTCATGCTGCAGGACACCTATGGTTTCCCACTTGAGTTATCTCTCGAAGAAGCCAAGCAAAACCAAATTAGTCTCAGTGAAAACTGGCAAGCTGAATTCCAGGCTAGCCTCGATGAGCAACGTCAACGTTCCCAAACTGCTAGCAAGGGTATGTTCAAGGGTGGTCTCGAAGACCACGGTGAAGCCTCAGTGAAATATCACACTGCGACACACTTGCTTTTGGCTGCACTTCAGAAAATTGTCGATCCGAATATCGCTCAGGCCGGCTCCAATATTACCTCTGAACGTCTACGTTTTGATTTTAATCTTGATCGTAAACTCACTGATGAAGAGAAAAAGCAAATCGAGGATCAGGTCAATCAATGGATAGAGGACGACTACCCAGTTTCTTTCGCCGAATACGACAAGGCTTACGCCCGTGACGTCTTAAAGGCTCACGGTAGCTTCTGGGAAAAATATGGCGACGTGGTCAAAGTTTATACTATCGGCGCCGCAGAAAATCTAATCTCGCGTGAACTTTGTGGTGGCCCTCACGTCGAACATACTGGTGTGCTCGGTCATTTCAAGATTAAAAAAGAAGAATCCTCAGCCGCTGGCATTCGTCGCATTAAAGCAATTTTAGATTAAGGAGAACAGGGTGGAACAATTAGCCAAATACTTTACACCAGAATTATACGAAATTGAATTAAGAATCAATAAAGACACTGAACAGGTTCAAGGTCGAGTGAAGATTCAGGGTACTGCCAAAAGTTCCACCGTCAAACTCCACGCCAAAAATCTCAAAATTAATCAATTGACCGTCAATCAGCGTCCGACCACTTTTACGGAGGATACTGAGGCGGAAACTATTAGCTTTACTTCGAAGGTCTCAGATGCCGAAATTAGTATCGAAGCCCGTTATTCCTTGCAACTTTCGCACGGTATGACTGGTCTTTATCTTTCGACTTATGAATATGAGGGAAAGACCGAGCGAATTGTTTCTACTCAATTTGAATCGCACTATGCGCGTATGATGTTCCCGTGCGTCGATGAGCCTGCTGCCAAGGCAAAATTCTCTCTCAAGATTATCGATACGGATCCGACCGACACGATTCTCAGTAATATGCCGATCAAGACTGAGCGAACCCTCACCTATACTTCGGTGAATAGTGACCTTAATCCTAAAACTGACCCGAATGCCATGAACTTGAATACCGAAGTCACGCGTAAAATTGTGGAATTTGAGACTACTCCACGTATGTCGACTTATCTTTTGGCACTCTGTCTCGGTCATTTTCAAAGTGTTACCACGAAAAACCAGCATGGCGTCACAATTACTACCTACGCCCCACTCAATCAAGCTCAGGAATCTCTGATTGAGCCGAACCAAATCGCCGGGGAAGCCTTAGATTTTTATGATCAAGCTTTTGGTGTGCCATATCCGTTGCCGAAACTCGATCAGGTGGCTGTGCCAGATTTTGATGCTGGAGCTATGGAGAACTGGGGTCTGGTGACCTACCGTGAATCCTGTCTTTTGATTGATAAGACCGCCACTTTGACCGATAAAATTCAAATCGCCACGGTAATTACCCATGAATTGTCTCATCAGTGGTTCGGTAATCTCGTGACGATGGCTTGGTGGGACGATCTATGGCTAAATGAAAGCTTCGCCAATATGATGGAATATTACTGTCTCGACGCAATTCGTCCAGAATGGCGGGTCTGGCAGGAATATTTCGTTTCTGACTGTTATTATGCGCTGACTCGCGATGTTTCGCCAGATATTCAGGCGGTCAAGCAGGCAGTTAATCATCCTTCCGAGATTGAAACTTTATTTGATCCGGCCATTGTCTATGCCAAGGGTTCGCATCTGATGTTTATGCTAATGCGCCTGATGGGTGAACAGAATTTCTTGAAGGGTTTACGGGATTATTTTGAAAAGCACCAATACCAAAACACTACTGGCGATAACCTCTGGGCCGCTTTGCAGCCTTATGCGGAATTTAACGTTTCAGACTTTATGAATCAATGGATTACGCGTCCTGGTTTTCCAATTATCGAAGGGGAAAAACAAGAGCGCTTCTATCTGGACGGTCGAAAAAACCAAGAATCTTGGCCACTAGTCCAGGTTTCCGACGATATGACCGGACATTATATTATTGGTTTCACTTCCGAGGAGCTTCAGGCCAAGCTCGCGTGTTTCTCTGAGTTAAGTCAGGAGCAGCAATTGCGTCTCCTAATTGATCAGAGTCTGCTTTTGCGTACTCCGCGTGGGGATTTGCCAGCCAGCCTAGACTTACTGATGCACTTCCGTGAGGAAACTAGTTTTTCGATTTGGTCGATTATTATGTCGATTCTCGGAGAACTCAAGATCTACTGTCCAGCTGAAACTCTCGCTGAAGCTAATTTGAAGAGTTATATTAGAGAACTGATTTCTCTCCAAATTGCGCGTCTTGGTGTTTCTGAAAAAACCGAAGACACTGATGACGATAAAAAGCTTCGTGAATCCATTTTAAGTCTGGCTGTTTATGCGGATGATCAGCCAACCATTCTTCGTTTAACTGAACAATATAATATATATATCACCGACGCCCTGAATTTTGCGGCAATTTCACCAGAATTACTGCTACCGTATTTAGAGGCTGAATTTAAAAACTCCAAGGAGGCTCGTTTTAAGGAATATCTGAATCTTTACATTAAGACCTCGTCGCCTACTATAAAATCCTTGCTCCTAGATATTATTACGGACGCCAAACACGAGGCGCATCTTCAGACTTTATTAGGTATGCTCTCGGACACTAAGATTATTCGCTTGCAGGACCATAGTGGCTAC
Organism: uncultured Candidatus Saccharibacteria bacterium; assembly: GCA_963542535.1. Lineage (GTDB taxonomy): Bacteria > Patescibacteriota > Saccharimonadia > Saccharimonadales > Saccharimonadaceae > Nanosyncoccus. The sequence goes on along the minus strand of CAUTXD010000011.1, from coordinate 1,563 downwards.
GTGCGTGACCTACTAGCTAATCATTTGACTAGAAAAGCTACTTTCGATTGGCTTTATCAAAACTGGGATTATCTTAAAAATGCTGTTGATGGGAAATCGCTTGATGTCTACCCGAAGATTATGGCGCGTTTTATTCGCAATCAATCCGATTTTGCTTTATTCCAGGAATTTGCCAAACGTTTCGAGAATGACCCTGCCATGAGTCGTATTATTAAAATCGGTATATATGAAATTGAAAATCGCCTAGTAATGCTTTCCGAAAATACTGAAAAATTACATCAAAAACTCGAAAAATACTCAAAAAACCACTAAAAACCAGGGAAAAACCAGAAAAACTCAAAAATCTTCAAAAAAGTCCGAAAAAAGACTTGCATAAATTCAAAATTTGATATAAGATAGATACCAAGTTCAGCAAGTCAGAAATGACCACTGCGAAAAAGGGAAACTGCGAGAATTCTTAATATAGGATTTATTTAAATCGCACGTTGAATTAACAATTTGGACAACGATGAAAATTAAATAAAGACTTGCATTTGTATATATGAAAGAAATCCCTTCTTGGTTTCGGAAGTATATACGTGAATTAGTAATCAATCTTCGATTACTAGTTAAGTCAATGCATAAAAAGGTAAATAAGGGCACTAATAGTGGATGCCTTGACAATCAATACCGATGAAGGACGTAGAACTCTGCGATAAGTCTTGGGGAGCTGAGAGCAAGCTTTGATCCAGGAATCTCCGAATGGGGCAACCTAATACGAGTCATGTCGTATTGCAATTACTTGAACACATAGAGTAATTAGACGGGAACCAGCCGAACTGAATCATCTTAGTAGGTTGAGGAAAAGAGAATAAACAATGATTCCGAAAGTAGTGGCGAGCGAAATTGGAGCAGCCTAAACCTTAACATAACCATACGGTTTAACGGCCAGAGTTATGAAAGGGGTTGCGAAATAAGATAATTTTTATGCTGAGGTATTGGAAATCCGATATTTCAGTATAAAAACCAACATCGTTAAATGAGTGGATAATGTTATAAAACTTAGATCATAGCGGAAGTGTTTGAATGGCACACCAAAGAAGGTGAGAGTCCTGTATGCGAAATGGTCTTAGACATTATATATCTTTTTTCAATTAGGACGGGGCACGAGAAACCCTGTTTGAATCCGGCAGGACCACCTGCCAAGGCTAAATATATTGATTGATCGATAGCGAACTAGTACAGTGATGGAAAGGTGAAAAGAACCCCGGGAGGGGAGTGAAATAGATCCTGAAACTTAGTGCCTACAAGGTGTCGGAGCAGCTTCGGCTGTGACGGCGTGCTTTTTGTAGAACGATCCAGCGAGTTAATGTTGTCGGCGAGGCTAAGTCAGATGATGGAGCCACAGTGAAAGCGAGCCTTAACAGGGCGACAAGTCGGCAGTATTAGACCCGAAACCGGGTGACCTAACCATGAGCAGGTTGAAGCTGCAGTAACATGCAGTGGAGGACCGAACCAGGACACGCAGTAAAGTGTTTGGATGACTTGTGGTTAGCGGTGAAATGCCAATCGAACTCGGAGATA
>CAUTXD010000010.1:0-11448 GCA_963542535.1 uncultured Candidatus Saccharibacteria bacterium | reverse complement strand
GAAAAAATACTTGCCATTTTGCCTTCCTTCACCCCACCATCCAATTAATTTTCTCCCTTGATTATACTAAATTTCTCCCCTGATTTCTACCTGTAACGATAAAATTCATCAAAATATCCCAAATTAAAATATCTCATATATAATATATTTTATTAGCAAATAATTTTATATTTTCTGCAATCATAAGCATTAACAGGGGTAATTTTTTTATTTAATCTGTAAAATCTGAATATTTATGTTACAATAAATTCAATATGTCAAATCATCGTCGTGTTGAGTTATTTACCGCTAATCTTTTTGCCATTACTATTTCTTTTTTAATTACCTACTTTTATCGCTTCGGCTGGGAGCCTAACGATATCGCCTTTTACAACATTCGCACCGTCTCTATTTATCTTTATCTTCTTCTTTCATATCTAATTGTTTTTACTTTCTATCACAGTAATCCTGACACCAAAAAACGTGGTATTCTTCGCCATGCTAAATCCGCTCTTCTCACTAATCTGTTTATGGCCATTATTTTTTCCGCCATTGTTTATCTCACTCATACAAGCAATAGTATTCCACGACTCTTCTTCGGCACTTTTTTCTCAGTTAATTTCATAGTTTCTTTTATTACGCTTTATTTAATTCATTTCTTAAAACGTGAATATCTCGAACATCACACGAAAAAAACTGTCATTTTCACCGATCGCACTAATCTTCGTCGTGTAATTAGCAAAATTAATAATCTTGACGCTGAAGACTGTGAAATTATTGGTATTAGCCCGATTTCTGGCAAATCAAAAGATCACTTTTTTAGGCTTAAACCATTAACCAAACCCCAAATCACTCCCGAATCTATCACTAATCCAGCCGAGGATTACGACCTCAAAGAACTCACTACTCCCGCTATTGAATATCTCAAACGCCATCATGTCGATTTTGTTATCTTTAGTGTCATGCATACTGACCGCGAAAAGATCCGCGAATTAATTGAACTAGTTAGTAAAATGGGTATCGATTCGCTTATCACAATCGATAGTTTCGCGATTGAAGCCCTTGAAACTAAACTCGAAGACTTCGGTACCTCCAGTGTAATTCGCCTTTCACCTCGCATCTTTACCGATGGGGAATTAATCATCAAACGACTCATGGATATTCTTGGTGCCTTAGTCGGATGTCTGATTTGTATTCTTTTCGGTATTATTGTCGCACCATTAATTTACCTAGAGGATCCAGGACCAATTATTTTCAAGCAAAAACGTGTTGGCCGTAATGGCAAATTCTTCAACATTTATAAATTCCGCTCCATGTATCAAAATGCCGAAGAACGTCTCAAAGATTTACAAGAGCAAAATGAAATGCAAGGTTTTATGTTTAAGATGAAGAATGATCCACGTATCACCAAAATTGGCAAGATTCTCCGTAGAACCAGCATCGACGAATTACCTCAATTCTTTAATGTTCTCGGTGGTAGTATGTCACTCGTCGGCACTCGTCCACCTACAGTGAATGAATATAATCAGTATGCCGCTCACCATAAACGTCGTATTAGTATTAAACCTGGCATTACTGGACTCTGGCAAGTTTCCGGCCGCAGTGAAATTACTGACTTTGAGAAAATCGTCCGTCTCGACTGTTATTACATTGACCACTGGAGCATCACCTACGATATTAAAATTCTCATCAAAACTGTCGCCGCTGTCTTCACTGGCAAGGGAAGTGAATAAAAATAAGGATCTCCATGGTCCTTATTTTTAACTTAAAAAGAAAAAAGACTCTATGGAGTCTTTTTTTGGTTCCGACATTCATGGCGGAAGCGAGAGGATTAGGCTTTTGCTTCGCAAAATCCTTCCGTTCCTCCTCGCTCAGAAAAATAAAAGTAAACTTTTATTTTTTCACTCGCTTCGTCGTCCGGTCTAACCTACGGTTCTCATCCTCTCGCAGATGAAAATAAAAAAATCCTAAAGGCCTTCTTTATTTTTATGGCGGAAGCGAGAGGATTCGAACCTCCGAGACCTTTCGGCCCACACGATTTCGAGTCGTGCGCCTTCAACCACTCGGCCACGCTTCCACCTCTTATTTTAGCAAAAATTACTCTTAACTACAACAGATTATAAGCCTCTAAAACATCATACTTTTTTAATTTGAAAAGCTTATTTATAAAAACTTTACCACGTCAAAATATTTCACACTAAAAAATCAGCTCCGAAAGGGAACTGATTTTCTCATAATTTCATTTGGTACACCCGACAGGATTCGAACCTACGACCTTTTGCTCCGCAAGCAAACGCTCTATCCAGCTGAGCTACGGGTGCATGCGTGAATACCACACAAAGTAATATTCACCTAGAAATTAAATGAGCATCGTATTACTACGACACTCATATTATAACATATTTCCTTTTTAATTTGTACCCCTAAAATTTAGATTTTTTTAAAATTACACAAACACAAAAAATAAGCTGGATAATCACTCCATTGACCAAACTAAAACTAAATACGTAATCTCTTCACCAATTTATCTAATAGATCCAATTCCACTGGCTCCATTGGTAATTTCGCCCCAAACATATCGACAATCCCTTCACCCTTATTCTCTGGAAAATAAATCGTCACCGCTGGCGACAAGCGCTTTCTTGGCGTCAAAACAATCGCAAAATGTACATCATCCTGTAAAATCCCAAAAGATTTGAATTCAGAAAACGCATAAAATTTATCGCCTTCCGTGAAACCCTTATCGGTCAAAGTGTAAGAAATTTTTCTGGCTGGCCTCACCGCTAGAATCAACAGAGTCAAAGCTGACACGATCACCAATGCCAAGAAAGTCCACCACTGTAAATAAAAAGAAAGCAAACTCAAAACCAAGGTCACCGAAAATAGCCCCACATACCACCCCGCGCCATTATTATGTGAAATATATTCTTCACCTTCCCACTTTACAATTTTTTCGTCCATATTAGCACCTTTTAACTATTAACATTATAACATATTAATATTTTTTTGAGACGACGACGCAGAAGATAGAGAATCGCATTATTCTAAAAAGAATTTTTAGAATAATAAAAGACCCTTCTAAGGGTCTTTCCAATCGACGTCATGTAATGGCGGAGAGTGGGAGATTCGAACTCCCGCTGCAGGTCTCCCCACACTAGCGATTTAGCAAACCGCCCCCTTCAGCCACTTGGGTAACTCTCCGTCTACCTCTATCTTATCATAAATTCACCACATCTCTAATAGTTTTTCCAAATATTTCTCAAATACCTCTGCAATTGAAAATTTTCCATCATATCAACGCAACACCTTAAAAAGCTAATTTAGATTGCTTAGTGTTTTACTTGAGATGTTAATTTAGGCGATTCGTTACTTTTTCGCATATCTGTGTTAAAATAATATTGTTGAATTTAACCGCGAGATTCTATATTTCATGAAAAAAATTACCAAAATTATTACACAAACTTTTACCGGCCTCGGCGCCTTTGCCTGCCTTTTTTCTAGCCGCCTCCTAGTTTCTGCTACTAGTGTCCAAGAAGGTGCAAATGCTGCCCGTGCTGAAGGTATGCCTACTGAACTCATCGGCGACAATGGTGTTTTCAGCCGCATCACTAATACCGTATTACTCATTGTCGGCCTCATCTCAGTTATTATGCTAGTTTACGGTGGTCTCCGCTATATTCTTTCTGGTGGTGACTCTAAAAAGGTTACAGATGCCAAAAACACCGTACTCTATGCCATCATCGGCCTCATTATCTCGCTTCTCGCTTACGCCATCGTCAATTTCGTACTCAATTCCGTGATCGGTGTCGGTACTACCAACTAATCAACGTTCTTTCATTAATACTGCAGCCCATACTCGATCGGTCTGCAGTATTTTTTTCGCCGCCGCAAGGGAAGCACCCGTAGTCGTCACATCATCCACCAATATATAGAGCGTCTTATTCTCAATTTTTATCCCTTCCCGAATTCCGTATGCCTTTTCCGCTTGCTTCATACGTTCTTTTTTCTCTTTACCCACCTGCACCGTCTTATTTTTTCTAGCTAAAAGACTCTGATATTCCACACTTATTCCAAAATCATCTAATCTTTTCTGTAAAAAATTCTCCAGCTCAAAACATAATCTTAAAGTATGATCGAATCCTCTCTCTCGAATATGTTTTCGAATCGTCGGCAAGGAAACTAAAACAATTTTTCTATTTTCTCTCGTCTCAGCATCCATCATTCTTGATACCTCAATCGGTATATCACCCGACTTGTCACTCGACCTATCATCAAGCTTCATCCTCTTAACCTCACCAAAAATCACCTCCCCTAATTTCTCCGCCAAAAACTCTCCATAATCCCGCCGACCCTTATATTTAAAATCTCGCACCATCCTTTCAAACCACCCCTCCTTCAGTCCCGCTACCAATAATTTTTCAAACCCGTACATATCTTCCATCACATAGCCCGGATTGATTATGCTTATATATTTTTTACAACGGTCGCAAAAAATCCCGCGCTCTCTCTGGCATCGCACGCATCTATTTGGCAAAACCATATCTAAAATAAATTTTTCTATTGTAATTTTTACACGATAAAGCTGTTTACTCTTGATTTTTAACATAACCACTCTTATAATAATTAAGAACAATAGTTAATGTGGAGGAATACAAGCAATGGCTCGTACTAATGACGAAGACATGCTTATGGAAGATGAACTCGCGGCCGCTTTCCTGGATAATGATGGCCCAGACTCTGAACCAGTTTCAGCTCTAGAAGAACAACCGAGTCCACTTCCAGCAGAAGAAGATCCAGAGGCGTGGGAAGAAGAACCTGGTGATTTTCCAGGACAATTAGCAGTGGATGTATATGAAACTGCCGACAAGTTAGTTGTCAAAGCTCGCACCGCAGGCATCTCCAAAGGGGACCTCGATGTTACCATTTCTGACAATATCTTAACCATCTCCGGCGTCCTTAGTGGTGGCGAAGATGAACAGACCACTCGTTGGCACATCCAAGAGTGTTATTGGGGAGAATTTTCTCGTACAATCGCCCTTCCAGTCCAAGTTCGCGAAGACGAAGGTAGCGTAAAAGCAGAATTAAAAGACGGCGTGCTCACCATTTCTTTCGAAAAAGAAAAGACCGAAGCACCTATTCGCATCCCAATCGCATAACTCATTGTCTAAAAATTAAATATACCGTGAATTCGGTATATTTTTTTCGAATCCACTAACTTCAATATATGCCGTTTCCCAAATACTGCAAGCATGAGAGAATTAAATATAAATTAAATTTAACCAAAAATCTAAACTCAAAAAATCACCCAACAATCAAAGTACAAAAAAGACCTCAATGCATGAGATCTTTTTTATTTTTTATCTATTTGTTACATTGGTCATTACGAAGTTTACTATTGCATAAGCTAACATCACTAAGATTAAACCAATAACTGAATAAAGCACTACATCCTTACCACGCTTAATTCTTGCTGGATCACCCTGGGCCGTCAGCAACATAAAGCCACCATAAATTATCATAGCTACTGCTAAAAATCCCATTACTGAAGTAAATACATTAATCAACATATTCACATTAGACATTAAAGATTTTTCGCCTTCAGTTTTCTCTACATTACACTCCGAAAGCGCCGATACAGGATCACCTTGACGTACTGTTTTTTCTGGGCAAGTAAAAGCCGAAACCGGCTTCACTAAACTCGCAAACACCAAACAAGTGATAAATAGCAGGGAATAGATTATATTTCTTAAACCAATCTTAATCATAGCGTTATAGTTGTTGTGCTATTCTGGGCTGTTCGAGTACTCATCGTGGTAGTTAAGACAAAGTTAATAATTGACCAAGATAATAGCGCAATTATCAAACCGATAACACCCCAAGTAATTGAATCTTTACCCTTCTTAATTCTACCTGGATCACCCTGAGCAGTTAGAAAGAGGAAACCACCATAAATTATCACCCCCACCGCCACTACGCCAAGTACACCAAGCACAACATTTATGATTTTATTTACATCACTAATCAAATCATCTTTATTATGACTAGGATTAATATTACATGCCGCAATATTCATTGCTCCAGGATTTTTTGACCCTGGAGGACAAATACCAGCAGATTCACCAGAATCAGAACTACTAGAACTATTAGCACTAGTGCTACCTGCGGCCGATTTTGATGGTTCAGCAAATACCGAACTACTTAAGGCTCCGCCCGCAAACAACCCAGCTAAGATAAATACAGCTAGAAATTTTTTTAAATTCTTTTTCATTTACTCTTTTCTCTAAAATTAAATCTTAAAAATACCCCCATAAGGGGTATTTTCACTAACTAACCTTAAAAACGTTAGCAAGCACGAAGTTCACGATTGAGTAAGCAAGCATGGAAACCACGAGACCAATAATACCGTAGAGAATAGTATCCTTAGCTTTTTTCACCTTACCTGGATCACCAGCGGAAGTTGTATACTGTACACCACCGAAGATAATAAAAGCCACAGCCACAAAGGCAATCACACCAATAATTACATTAATAATAGTATTGGCTTGTTCCATTAAGTCATTCTTATTTGCACTGTTTTCATTTAGTTTACTACAGCCAGCCAAACCATTTGCGCCAGCATCCGAACCATCAGGACATTTTACCTTACCAGCAAAAGTATTGACGGAGTTACCCAGAACTGCAACTACGCTCGTGCCACCCATTGCCAAAGCTTTTAGTTTATTCGAAATTTTCATATTATTCCTTTAATATTAATTTATCAAAATTATAACATATCTTCTGTAAAAACAAAAATATTTCTCTCTAGAATCAATCTGTAATTATTTCAGATTTCTCGTCACAAACAATACAATACCGTAAGCCAAGAAAGCCACTACTAATGCTACTACGGCATAGAGCACCATATCTTTGCCACGCTTAATTTTCGCCGGATCCGATTGTGCCGTCATATAAGTAAAGCCACCATAAATAATCGAAAACACTGCGAGCATTCCCACCAAGGAAATCACTACATTCACGCCACTTTGGATAATATCTACTACATTTTTATTCTTACTACTAGCTTCCGTACAGCCTGCAAGTTTTTTAACATCTTCATCTTCAACATCATCGCACACCCCGTAAAAATCTTCTCGCGAGGTCGCACTCACAGAGATAGAGTTATTAAAAATCAAACCAAATAGACCAGCAAAAAGTGCTAAACTTACTAACAATTTCGAAATCTTCATTTTCAACATTTTCTGCCTTCTCTTATTCTTATTAATTTAATGCCGTTAATGCAAAATTTGTCACTGCCGCCGCTAAAACCACAATCACCAAGCCAATCACCGCAAAAACAATCGTATTTTTTGCCTTAGTCACCTTTCCCACATCACCATGAGCCGTCGCAAAATTCACCGCCGCCAGCACAATATAAAAGACCGCCACTAAACCAATTAACGCATATATATAATTTAAAATTGTGGTTGGTGTAAAATTACCATCCTTATTTGGCAATCTACTCAAGCCTTCATTTAGGGAATCAATATTTTCTAGATCCACTGTTGCTAAATATTTCATATTACTCCTTAGGTTGCACTAATAATTACATCAATAATCGTATTCGTAATTACCGAAGCAAAAATGGTTAGAATTAAACCAATCACTGCACCTTGGATAATATTCTTACCCTTCGCTGCCTTATTTGGGTCACCTTCACTCATTACATAGGAAAGTCCACCATAGATAATAAACCCAGTTGCTGTTAGGCCCGCCACTAGGGAAATATCATAAATAATATTCATTACCACCACCCAAACAAAAGGCGCCCAGTTCGTCGTACCACTATTTGAGGTAGCTGGCTTGCCAATCACGCACTTATTATTATCGTCACGTGTAGCTAAACCTTTATACCAAGGACGAAATCCCAAGAAGACGTTTGCCTCACAGCTTTCATCCACATCACCATCAATCACGGCACCTACCTGAGTCAAAACTTGTCGGCTTGAAATCCCTAAATCATTCAAACTTAAAGCATTCACAGAATCACTCATCGTAAGACCCAAAAATCCGGCTGCTACCAGAGAAAAAACCCCTAAATTCTTCAAAAATTTTACACCTAGCTGTCGATTGACCTTTTTCATACATATATTATATCATGAGTATAGATTTTTCTGCTTTTTATTATTCGGTCGCTTCAGTGGTCAATGTTGACGGCATTACCGTTATGTGATATAATAACAAATATTAATTGAGTTATTTTTTATGAACAAGGGAATCAACCATAGAGGAAAAATCAGCACGGCAATTTTTGTCTTGTTTTTTACCTTGTTTTCTCTCTTTTCTCCTTTAACCGCCCTAAATACTTACGCCGCCCCAGACAATTCCTCTAATTCAACTGAAAATTCTTCCGAAACTAAAGAAGTCGAAGATGATGATTCCAGTCATGAAACAGAACAGGCCAAAACTCAAAATCAAAACTCAGGAACTACTACTACCGAAACTACTAGCCCCGAAAATGCCAATTCTGAGAATCAAAACGAACTCAGCTGTTCCGAACAAATTGGCATTCTCTCCTTCATTGTTTGTCCTACCACCGGTCTTCTCGCCAAGGGAATCGATGCACTTTATTCCACCATCGAGACCTTTTTAGTTATCAAGCCAATTACTTCGGATAACAAATCTCCTATCTACATCATTTGGTCTTACATTCGCAATGTTGCTAATATACTCTTTATCATTTTCTTGTTGCTCATCGTCTACTCTCAGGTTACTGGCCTTGGCTTTTCTAATTACAACATCAAGAAAATGTTACCAAAGCTCATCATTGCCGCTATTTTGGTTAACTTTAGCTACCTGATCTGTCAGGTTCTCGTCGATGTTAGTAACATTATCGGTAACGCCCTTAAATCCTTCCTCGAAGGTATCGCCACCACTGCCATCCAAAGCCAACATCCCGAAGCCAAGCTCGATGAACCTCTTAGTCTTTACGATATCTTCCTTGCTATCGCCGGTGGTACTTCACTTACCATTCTCGGCGGTGTCGGCATCGCCACTGCGGTTGCCGCTTCCGGTGGTTTACTTAGCATCCTCTTCACACTCATTCCAATCGTTTTTGCCGGTTTTATCGCCGTAGTTGTCGGTCTGATTACTATTTCACTTCGCCAAGCCGTGGTAATCCTACTTACTATCACTGCACCGATTATTTTCGCCCTCTACGTTCTGCCAAATACTCACAAATATTATCTAAAATGGAAATCTATTTTTGCTCAAATGTTGGTCTTCTTCCCAGCTTTTAGCTTCCTTTTTGGTGTTTCCAAGGTTCTTGGCTATCTCTTCATTTTCAGCTCCGAAACTCCCTTTGGTGTAATTATTGGTATCGCCGTCCAGGTTCTTCCAATTATGTTCGCCGTTAAAATGCTCAGTATGTCCAAATCTGTCCTTGGTGATGTCAATCAAGCCCTTAGTGGCGTCAGCGGTAAGCTTAACAAAACTGTTTCTAAAGAATTTTCTACCGCCGCCGAACTTGCTCGCGCTAATTACCAAAAACGTGCCCTCGAAGGTAAAGGTGGCCCCCTCCGCCCAGACATGGCTATTAGCCGTATTTATATGCAAAACCAAGCCTTCCGCGAACACAGGAAAAAACGCGCCGAAGAGGATCAGGGACTCCTTATTGATGAACAAATTTTGGCCCGCCAAAATAACACGCCAATTATTGGTTATCATAAAAACGGTAAACCAATTTATTCCAAAGCTGACCCAATCAAGAAAAACTCTGAAATGTTGGACGAGTATCGCCATCGTGAACTTAAATACCGTACTGAAAACGCCAATAAGCGCGTCAATAACCTCATGAGTAATATGGGTGACTACATTGATAAATATGATTACCAAAACAGGGAATTAAAAGATCTCGCCAAACGCCAGACCGAAAATTTCCTCGAGCAAAAGACTGTCGATCACGAAATTCATAACAATGATGTTGCTTCCGATAAATTCTATCTCAATAAGATGAAAGAAATTAACGAGAAGTATATTGACTCTCATTCTGAAAACAGTGCTAAACGTTTCAATCTTACCGAAGCTGAAATCGCTAAAAACGATAAAGAATTTCAAAAATATATTGTACGCGCCGCTGGTACCAGTGCCTGGGATTATGATCCAGCTCTCAATATCAAAAATCCTAAGCATGTCATTGATGCTATCGACAGTGTACTGGGTGATATTTCCGTCGATTATGATCGAGAATACCAGGCTAGCCTCAACCGCCGCACTACCTATTACAGTCGTATTCATTCTGGCGTACTTAATAATGATTTCAAGAAAGCTATTAATGACGCCGACTTCGAACGCGTGATTGCCACCATGCGTGTCATGGCTGCCCGTGGCGATTACGATAAGGTTCTGGAAGGTATCATAGATCTTTCAGATAATGGCAAAATTATCGCTGGTACTGAAAATGCCAATGTTCTCTTCAAGGAATTAATGGCCTTCAAGGATGCCGACCCAGTCCTTGGTCGCTTCGGTAAGTTCGGTAATATTGAAACCGCTGCCTGGAGTACTGGTAAACGTCAAGATAATCGTATTACCTTCGAGCAGTTTGCTACTGGTAAACTAAAAGACCTCAATGGTGAGGAAAAGACTACTAAATTTAATCTTATTCAAGCTCTCAAAGGTACTTCTCTCATTAAAGCCGAACGTACCGTCTTTGGTGAAATTAATAATGTATCTCAAAAATACGGTGTCGACCTCTTCGATGCTACACTTTCCAATGTTTCCAGTGCCGCTCTTAACTTCCAATCTGGTGGCGATCAGATGTACTCTCTCATTAATATGATCACCGGCCTTGATGCTGCCGACTGGAATAATGCCGATACTCGCGACGATAAGGTTCTCGAACTCACTCAAGACCCTAAGAAGAGTAGTATTCTCGAAACTGGTCTCAAAAAGGCCATCACCTTCCTTTCTAAGCAAAAGGCTGCCAATATTATTTCCATGAAATCTGACGTCTTTAATGGTATCATGCAACTCTTCACCGCTAAATCCTTCAAGGATCTCACCGCCGATGGATCTGAAATCCCTACCAATCCTATCGAGAAGCAAAAATACTACGAAGAAAAACTTGCTGAAGCTAAGAATGCCGCCAAAGAAATCTTCATCAAGCAAATTGAAAGTTCTGATGCTCGTAATGTTATTCTCTCCAGTCAGAAGAGTGGTGCCATTGCTCAAATGGATAATAATGTCCGCGCACTCGTCTTCTCCGATGAACATGGTAATTTAGCCGAAAAAATTAAGACCATGAAAAATAGGGAAGAAGGCCGTCTCGAACAAGACGCTAAGAAATATAATCACAAAAAATCTTCAAAGTAATCCTCAAATCAACTCTAGCCTTTTATGCTAAAATAGTATTATGGCTACATATAAGGTCCCACAAGACGTTGAGGCAGAGGATAGACTCCTTGGCCCCTTCACTTTTCGTCAATTCGTTTATCT
>CAUTXD010000009.1:0-12063 GCA_963542535.1 uncultured Candidatus Saccharibacteria bacterium | reverse complement strand
ATGCTAAAATATACTTGATGTACTATGAGGTAATTCCCACCACCACTTTCAAAAAGTCTCCCCTCTTTTCTGATGGTCTCCTCACCTATTCCTTCGATCAAAACCTCGCTCCCGGCACTATTGTTTCTATTCCTCTCGGCAAGAAAACCGCCCTCGGCATTATTTATCGAAAAACAGCCGCTCCCACCGACCAAAATTTCATTATTAAATCGATTAATAAAATTGTTCACCCAATTCCCCTGCCAAACCATCTCTTAAAAAGTCTTGTCTGGCTCTCCTCTTACTATCTAAATCCGGTTGCCAAAACCGCCAACCTTTTTCTTCCTCTCGGCATTGAGAAAAATCGCCGCAAAAAATCTTCCACTACAACTGCCACTACCGCCACCACTATTAACACCACACCAATTAAGGCCGTAACCCCAACTACTATCACTTCCACCACTACAAATACCACGCCTACTGCCACCACTAGTAAACAAATCCCCCTTAACTCCGCTCAAAAACAAGCCCTCGTCGAACTTCAAGTCATTAAAACTCACACCAAACTGCTTCACGGCATTACGGGTTCCGGTAAAACCAACATCTATCTCAAGCTTGCCCAGCAAATTTTCGATTCCAATCAATCCATCATTCTACTTGTCCCCGAAATTTCCCTAACCCCTCAGCTTGTCGGTCGTTTTCAAGAACATTTTGGCACTCAAGTAATTTCTCTTCATTCCAAGCTCACTGAAGCCGAACGTCACCTTATCTGGCAACGTATCCACGAAGCCGATCAGTCCACGCCTTTTGTCATAATTGGTCCACGCTCCGCTCTTTTTTCACCCCTCAAAAACCTTGGACTTATTATTATCGATGAAGCCCATGAGCCTAGTTTCTATCAAGACACTTCGCCTCGCTATCATGCGCTCCGTCTCGCCAGTTTTATGGCTCAAACCTTAAAAATCGATTGTCTCCTCGGCACTGCTACTCCACGCGTTGAGGATTATTTCCTAGCACAAAAGAATCATGCCTACGTCGCCCTCTCCGAAAAGGCTAAATCCATCACCAGTCAAACCAAAATTAACCTCATTGATCTCAAAGATCGCGCCCTTTTCACGCGTAACCGCTATTTTTCTGACGCTCTACTTCAAGACATCGAAAATAATCTTAAACAGCACAAGCAAACCCTACTTTTTCATAATCGTCGCGGCTCTGCCCCACTCACGCTCTGTGAACACTGTGGTTACCAAGTCCTCTGCCCTAACTGTCTTCTTCCACTCACCCTTCATAATGACTCCTATCAGCTGATTTGCCACACCTGCGGCCATCATGAACCGGTCCCTTCCACCTGTCCGGTTTGCCATCACGGTTCCCTCATTCATAAAGGCTTCGGCACCAAGCTCCTCGAATCAGAACTCAAAAAAATCTTTAAATCTACTCGCATTGCTCGCTTTGATGCCGATAATACTACCGCCGATTCGCTCACCCAAAATTTTGAAGCCGTCAAAAACGGTGATATTGATATTATTATTGGCACTCAAACCATTGCCAAAGGCCTTGATTTACCCTTATTAAATACCGTTGGAATCGTCCAAGCTGATGCCAACCTCAACCTACCCGACTACGCCGCCGAAGAACGTACTTTTCAGCTCATCACCCAGGTCATCGGTCGCGTCGGACGCGGTCACACCGATATTAATCACGTTTTCCTCCAAACTTTTCAGCCCGAACATCCCGTCATCCTCGCGGCTAAATCCTTAGACTATGCCAAGTTTGCTGATTATCTCCTCAAAAAACGTCAACTTTCTCACTTACCGCCATTTTTCTATTTGTTACGTATCTCTATCGTTAAAAAGACTGAGGACCTCGCCATTAAAAAGATTATGGGCTTACATCGCACACTCAAAAAATTCCCCAACGTTTATCTTTCCGCTCCTACGCCCTCCTTTCATGAATACACCCCCAGTGGCTATTCTTGGCAAATCATCGTTAAAGCCAAAAAACGTGACTCGCTCACTCACCTCATCGAGTCGCTTGATCAGTATCCCGAAATTCGCTTCGCCATCGACCCGCCAAGCCTCATCTAATTCGACAAGCCTGATCTGCTCCACTAAATAAATCCGATCCGTTAAGCCCAACCCAATACTTAAAGCTAAATTTAATTCCTTTAATTTCTAGGTGATATTTCTGCGCCCACCACGGTGCCCTTATCAAAACTTAAATGGAGGAAGAATGGTATATTTGAAATTATGATTATAAAAATCTAGGATACTTTTTGGTCGTATGTGTTGAGAGATAGTTCTAATTATAGTATGGGAGTTTAATATAATTCTTTCTTCCTCCATCCAAGCCTTGCCTTTTGGCGTCTATTTCGTTTTTTCTTTTTGTCCTTTCGTTTAATTAATTGTGATTATTTAGCTTCATTATAAGACTTCCATTTTTTAGAAAACCTCCCCCTCTACCAAACCCCTAGTCTATCTCTACCGCATCAGAGTAAAACTTACTCCAAAAATACTACAAAAAATCTCACAAACCCCACAAAAACTCCCACAAAAATCATTAGAATCCTCCACACGTCATCACAAGATTCCGCTTAAGCTTTATAAAAACCCAAAATCGGTTATAATATTAAGATATGAAAATTATTGAATCTCCTGACCCAAGACTTCGTCAAAAGTCTCAGAAGGTCAACTATGTTACTGATGAAATTAAAGATATGATTCAGGCAATGGTCAATGCTAGTCTCGAATGGGAAAAATCTCACCCTCACGAGCTTTCTGCCGCCATGGCTGCCCCTCAACTTGGCATCAATAAGCGCCTCATTATTATCCGCGACAGTATGGACGACAAAGCGAATACTTCCTTCACGACCCTCGTAGATCCAGAAATCATCAAACAAGAAGGTAAAATTATCGAAGATTTCGAAGGCTGCCTCTCTGTTCCGTTTATTTATGGTAAGGTCCCACGCTACTCGAAAATTCGCGTCAAAGCTAAACTCGAAGATGGTACCGAAGTCCGTATTAAGGCCACCGATGAACTCGCTCGCACTCTTGCTCACGAAATTGACCACCTCGACGGCATTCTTTTCATTGATCGTATCAAAGATAGAACCGATGCCTTCTTTGAGCTCGATAAAAATGGCGACTTACAGCCAGTCGACTACGAAACTCGTATCAAGAATAACAAACAACTTTTCCCAGACGAAGACTAGTCTTTTTCTATTGAACACATAATTTATTCGAGGTAAAAAATGAGTACAAAATTTATCTTTTTTGGCAACGGACCCCTGGCAGAAGCCACATTAAATCAACTTCTTACTGCCGAAAACCTGGAGTTAGTTTTCCATGCTAAAACCAAGGACGATCTAGCAGAAGTTGCCCGCTTGAAGCAAAAAAATCCTGAAATTAAAGGTATTCTCGCTAGCTTCGGCGTCTTAATTAAATCCGACTTACTTGAACTTTTTGAACCCGAAGGCATTCTTAATCTCCACCCCTCTCTCCTCCCTCTCTATCGTGGAGCCTCACCTATTGAGTCTGCTATTTTGAACGGCGATCAAGATTTTTCTGTCTCTATTATGAAGCTGGTTAAAGCCATGGATGCCGGACCAATTTACTATCAAACCACCGTTAAAGCCTCTGAGTTCTCATCCAACCTACCCGAAAAATCTGAAGTCTACCAAAAACTCGCTACTATTGGTGCTAATTGGCTCATTGAACACCTAGACTCCCTGCCAAAACCTACCCTGCAAGACGATGAGAAGGCCACCTTCACCACTAAGTTCGATAAAAGCGACTCGAACCTATTCTTATCCGAACTTAGCGCCACAGCGGCTCTCAATCGCATTCGCGCTTTCCAAGGTTTTCCTAAGAGCAAGCTTCAAATCCACGGCCACGAATGTATTATCTTAAAAGCCCATATCGAAACCAAACAATCCAATAATCCTCTTTCGTTCCCTTGTCAGGACGGCAACTTCCTGGTTATCGACCAGCTTCAACCAGCCAGCAAAAAACCGATGGACGCCAAATCCTTCATCAATGGTTATCTAAAATAATCCGTTACCTCCCCAAGTTTCCAAAATCCGGAACCCAAAAAAACTAACAGCCCCCACTCCATCCTACCTCATCATCAAAAATCCCTCTTTCGAGGGATTTAAATTTTGTGTTCAAAGTATTTTTAATCTATAAAGTCATCGATTTACGAATTTCTTCACTTGAAGCGCGTACTTCTTGTTTCAATTCCTCAAACACTTGACGAGAAACTTCCGCGTAATTTGGACGATTAGTTTGAATCCATTTTACACTCAAATATTCACTTAAAATATCTACCGTCCCCTCTGTTACACCGTAGCGTTTCAAAAGATTTTGATAAACTTCATCGATGCGATAATCACCTAGCTTCGCCAAGGCTTTAATCATCACATTTTTATCTTTCTTCATAATACCGTCGAATTCTTCGAGTTGCTCCAAACTCAAGCCTTCACTCAATTTTTCACCGATACGGTTTTCTAGCAGTCTCTGTGCTTCTTCGATGAAAGCGGTTCTTTGCATCTCATCAAGATCACCTAGTCCCGTTTCTCTCAAAAAATTTTCATCCACCCGAATCATATTATCTCCTAATTTACCCCATTATAACGCTTTTTTCTATCAACCACAAGCATTATCCCAATTGCAAATCATTATTCCGATCACAAGCGTTATCCCAGTCACAACCATTAACCTTCCAATCCAAATCCTAATCTTTTCCCTCTTCTAAAACCCGCCAGGCCAGTTTCGCACATTTCACTCTCGCCGGCATATTCTGTATCATTGAAAAAACTTCTAATTCACCACTAATTTTCTGCGCTTTTTCACTCGAAACCCCCATTACTAAATCAAAGAATCCCTGCATCAGTTCTCGCGCCTCTTCCAAAGTTTTTCCCTGAATCGCATCAATCATCATATCCGCAGAGACCTTCGAAATCGCACACCCCACCCCTGAAAAACTGCCTTCCAAAATTACCCCATCCTTAATCTTTAAATTCACCACAAGTTCATCCCCACAACTGTGATTCACCAAAGTTTTGGTTAAATTCGCCTCAATTTTTCGCTCAAAATTCAACGGATTCAAATTTCGCTCCAGTAATTCTTCCCTGTATTTACTCTGAATTTCTCGCATCAATATCTCCTCCAATTTCACCAAATCTCATTCATTTCCGCCAACATTCTTCCCCTGTCGACCATTATTCCAGTCCCATCACTCCGCGCACTCTCCTAAGGCAAGCTAAAAAATATTTAACATCTATATTTGTGTTATAAAAAGCCAAACTCGCTCGCACTACCGCACCAATTTTCTTCTCTGTTAAAAACGGCTCCGCACACATCATTCCCGCTCTCACCATCACGCCAAAATCCGCCAAAACCTGCGCCGTATCATGTGCATGCACACTTTTAATATTAAAACTAATAATTCCATTTTCTGCAAAATATAGTTCAATATTCTCATTCTTCTCTAATTCTTCGCGAATTCTCTCGGTTAATCCAGTTTCTACACCATAAATTTCCGAATGTTTCAGCCAAAATTCTTCTACAGTAGAAAGCCCAGCAATCGCCCCCATATTTAGCGTCCCACCTTCAAATTTACTCGGCCCCGGCGCAAAACTCATTTTCACTTTTCCATCCGCAAGCTTCACGGACTCCACCATTTCACCCCCATAATTTAGCGGTTTCAGTTTTTTCATCAGATCATATTTCAGATATACTACCCCTATTCCCATTGGCGCTCCAATTTTGTGTCCAGAAAATACTAATCCGTCCACCTCTAACTCCTTCACGTCAATCTTCTTGTGTGCCACTAATTGCGCCGCATCCATCAAAATTAACCCCTGAAAGCCTAAGTTCCTCAATTCTTTCGCGATATTACTACAATCCTCCCCAGTTACATTGCTCATCCCCGTCATCGCCACGATCTTAATTTTTGGCTCCACACCTTCAGTTTTCGCACGCTTGAGGTTCAGCTCCACTTCAGTCACTATATCTTCGACGATTCGCACTTTCTCCCCGTAACGCTCAGAAAAAGCTAGTAAGTTACTATGATGAGACTCCAAATCCACTAAAATCTCCGCCTCATGACCCCCATCCTCGCCAAGCCACCCCTCTATTCCGTTAGCTAGCAAATTTAATCCCTCGGTGGCATTTTTTACAAAAATCACTTCCAGTGGTTCACAATCTAAAAACTTAGCAGTCATCTCACGTGCCTGCCAAAGTTCCGCCGTCGCAAGTTCCGACAATTCATAGACTCCGCGCAAAGGATTCGCATTTTTCTTTGTATAAAAATCTTGTTCAGCCAAAAGTCCAGCCGTCATTCTTTGCATCGTCGCAGCATTATCTAGATACACGAAAGGCAAGGCTTCATCTAGCTCATTTTTCTCAAATATCTCAAATTCTTCTCTATACATTTCGCTTATCCTTAACTTTTTTATTCATTTTTTGACTCATTATTTATTCAATTTAGCTCGCACTCACATCCCAATTCGTTTATGCTTAAATCTTGTATTCATACTACATATTCTGCATTTCTAACTTAATTAAGTTATTCATTTCCATCGCATACTCTAATGGTAAAGCCTTTGTAATTTCTTCCGAAAAACCTCGAATCAATATCTCTTTTGCTTTTTCTTCACCAATTCCGCGTGTCGCAAGATAATATAAAATCTCTTCCGATAATTTCCCCACCGAAGCCTCGTGGGTCACTTCTGCTTCCCCAGATTTTACGTCCACCATTGGTTCCGCATAAGACCGTGATTCATTATCTAAAATTAACGATTTACAATCAATATAAGCCTTTACTCCCTTAACTCCCTTCCCTACTTTCGCCAGAGTTTTTGTCATGCTTACACCCCCATTCTTCGCCACCGACTTACTACGAATCATTGCCGAAGTATTATCCGCTAAACAAATCGCCTTCGCCCCAGAATCCAAAATCTGCTCACCCGAAGCCAGACTCATCCCCAAATATTCCATTTTTGCCCCCTCTCCCTTTAGAATCGTCGTCGGATAAAGCATTGTCACCTTCGAGCCAAAAGTCCCCGACACCCACTCCATTTCGCCGCTCGCTTCCACAAGCGCTCGCTTAGTATTTAGGTTGAACACATTTTTTGACCAGCTTTCCACTGTCGAGAAACGCATTTTTGCCCCCTTTTTCACAAAAATCTCTACCGAACCCACATGCAAATTATTTTTCTCATACTTTGGCGCCGAACATCCCTCGATAAAATGTAGCTCACTCCCCTCGTCCACCACAATTAAGGTATGTTCAAACTGTCCAATTCCTGGCTCATTCATTCGATAATAACTCTGAATTGGTAGCTCCGCCGCCACCCCTTTGGGCACATAAATAAATGATCCACCACTAAACATTGCCGCATGTAACCCTGCAAATTTATGATCATCTTCTGGTACCAATTTCATAAAATGCGCCAAGAAAATCTCCCCCACTGACGCCCCATATTTTGCCAAATTTTCCTCTAAACTCTTCTCTGTTGCGAGAATTGCTTCTTCTAGCGGCAAAAACACCACCCCAGATTGCGCTAATTTTTCTCGCATTCGATGATAAACCACCTCCGAATCAAACTGCGCACCCACGCCAGCCAACCCCTCTTTTTCTGCCTCTGGAATTCCTAAAGCTTCGAAAGTCTCTCGAATTTCCACCGGCACCTCATCCCAAGAAGTTTTCACCTCAACGTCATCCACTTCCTTATAAAATCGGATCCCACCTGCGTTAATCTGTGAAATCAACTCCTCTACCCCTGGTAACATCTTCCCTAGATTCTGTTTTTGCCAAGCTCGCACCCCCCGAAGCCTTTTTTCTAGCACCCACTCCGGCTCCTTTTTCATCCGATGAATCGCCTCCGCTGCCCGACGCACTGCCTCTTTTTTCATTTCGCACCCCTCTCATTCATCACACCCCTCTTACCCATCACGCCCCTCTCATCCAATGCTCGCGCCGACTTCTCATCGCCACGCTCATTTTCTAATACTCGCACCGACTTCTCATCGTCGCGCTCATCCTCCGCCGCTACTAGTTCCCCGTCTATCAACTCAACCACTTTATTCACCTTCAATTTTTCTAAAATTCTCAAATTATGTGAAGTAATCAAAAAACTCGCGTTTGTTTCTCGCTGATAATCCGCTAAAATTTGCGAAATATTTCCCGCCGATTCCATATCTAATCCCGAATCCAACTCATCCAACATACAAAATTTCGGCTTCAAAACCAACATCTGCAAAATCTCATTCTTTTTCTTTTCACCACCCGACATTCCCACTCCGCTTTCGCGCTCCATAAAAAACATCGGAAGCCCCAACAATTTCTGGTTCGTCATCAAGCCACTACGCACCTCATCGAGCCGCACTTTTTTACCACGTTCCATTAATCCAGTTCGAACAATTTCTGTCGTAGAAACGCCATTTACTTCCGGTGGTGTTTGAAAACTCAAAAACATCCCGAGAAGACTTCGTTTTTCTGTACTTAAATTCTGAATTTTCTCTCCCAAAAATTCAATTTCTCCCCCCAAAATTTCATATCGCGGATCCCCCATAATCGCTCCTAATAGCGTCGATTTACCAGAACCATTTTTCCCTTTAAGTATCAAAGTTTCTCCCGGCAAAATCTCAAAATTCACCCCCCGAAGCACCACTTGCTGATTTTTTTTAATCGCCACCGTCAAATCCGAAACTCTGAACATTTCACCTCTACTACTTCTTTATTAAATTATAACATTGTCTCTTGATAGAATGAATTATCTGCGTTATAATTAAATAACAATCCCCTGTAGCTCAATGGTGGAGCAAGAAGCTGTTAACTTCGAGGTTGTCAGTTCGAGCCTGACCGGGGGAGCCATATGAAAAATCAGGCTCTAAAGGCCTGTTTTTTATATTCCCCAAGGTTAGGCGAGAATGTAGTTCGCCCATACAACGAAACGAGTGTATAAATAAAATTGATTTTATTTATACCGAGTGAGGCAGCAATGGAAAGCTTTTGCTTTTGCAAAAGCTTAGCCTGACCGGGGGAGCCAAAATTATTGAATAATCCCATCTTTCGGGATTATTTTTTATTCTCCCTACCACCGATTAGACAAGAACGTAGTTCGTCCATGCAACGAAACGAGCATTACACTATAATATTTTACTAAAGCCTCAAAACTATTGCTTTTGCGGCCACTTTTTACTATAATGTAAACATATTCGGCACCTAGCCGCACACACCCCAACCGAAAGGTTGGGGCAAATTTTTTATTCAAGTGGTACAGGAAAGTCAAAATGATAGAGGTTATCAAACCCTTTACAGATAGCCTTAAAATCAGCCCTGGAAATTTGTCCAATTGCATTGCCATAAAGCCTAGATACACTCATCACTCTAATCTGTGCGAGTGCCGCATAGCTCATTTTACCTTGAAATTCAAACGGCACATACCACGAACCTGTATGTTCCTGAGTAGTTAGCGGTATACCTAAAAAACCAAATTTGCTCAACTTTTTATACACCAATACTGGACGACTGAAGCGTCCACTTTTACCGTTTATCTCCACGCCGACATTTTCGCCAACAGCCACCCACCAAACCTCTCTTTCAGAAATTGCAGGCAACCTTCCAACATTATGAATACACTCTTTGCGCTCCATCCATTCAGGAAATCTTTTTTCCCCCACACTCAAGTTTGCTTTTTCCATAATCAGTCCTTATTTTATCATATCTCCATTATCATCTTCCAATTCGTCATAAAACAGATCATCGTCATCCATATGAAAAATCAGGCCCTAACGGCCTGTTTTTTATACCCCCTAGTATTTATTTTAATGTTATTTTCATAAAGCTCGCAGTTTCATCTGTGCCAATTTTCATTATTTTATTATTCGTAAGTTTTACGGTAATCACTGTGCAATGTATCGTAGTTTTTGGCGCAGATTTTATTGACAGATCATTAAATTCTATTTTTATAATTTTTTCGTTTTGAGTATATTCTTTCAGTGAATTACCAAAAAAATTTTCACTATTAATGCGGTTAGTTGCTGCTAGCGGTTCATGATCGGATTCGATCTTATTATTATTTACAAAAATAAATTTATTTATAATACACAATGTATCAAATTCACACTCAATGAAAATCTCTATCTCGTCACAAATAAACTTTCTAGGCTGATCAATTTTTACATCTTTACAAAAAATCTTAGTATCCTTAATTTTTTGATCAATTATTCTATTATGTCCGTAATATTTATTAGGATCCAAGCCTTTCTCCGAAAATTTTTCTATCATCTCATAGATAGTTGATAGGGTATTAGCATATTCATGATCCTGCATACAGCAATTTTGATAACTCTCCTCTGAGCCAATTGCATCTAAAGATTCATCAAAATTTAACTTTCTTCCACCTCTTAAGTTATTCAAAATAACTTTTACAAGTTCAATATAATATTTTTTATTATAGGTATATTGAATATTGCCCAATAAAACATTCGCATACTTATCAACATCTAATCCATTATCAATAAATATTTTTAATAATCTTAGATAAAAATCATCATCAATTTTTCTTTCATTGTCGTCTGATAAAAAGTTAGCATTCCTCCAACACTCGACCAATAATAGGTCTTCCTCGATATCATCGCTACTATATTTTGTTACTATGCAAGCATTAACAGAAGCCCCATTTTTTAACAAAAAATCTATTCTGTCATAGTCGACTCTTTGTCTAGAACAAATTTCAATAATCTCATGCTCAAATTTATTAAATTCATTTATGGCTGACATGCATCACAAATACCTTTATATTTTATTTACTCAATAAAATTTTATCTACTTACATCCCTTAATCTAACTCGATTATACACTATCTGATAACTATATGATAACTCCTCTTCAAAATACACAAACATCCAAACATACTTCACACATTTCCTGTGCTACAATAACCTTAATGTCCTACTTGCCTCTAGACACCGTCAAACTCTTCCTTGACCTCTTTGAGGTGCTTTATCTTCGTGAACACAATGTTTCAAAATTTAGCTTTGACGAATACGGCCTCGAAAAAATTTATCTCATCGATAATGAATTGATCCTCTACGTCAGTATTACACCCGACAAAAATCCACGCGCACTTAACGCCAAAGAACTTTTTAAAGCCGCTCACGGACCCGGTAATCGTTTTGTCCATCTCCCGGATGACGATGAAGTTTACTATCAACTCAAAATCGAAGAACTTACTCCGAACACCATTAATTTTCAAATTAATCAAACCGAATTTATCGACCGCCTTGAGATGCTTACCGGTTTCTACCCGCTCGACCTAGATATCAGCTACTCCCGTTTCAGTGGTTGGCGACGTCCTTACTGGTGTCAAGATCGCGAACTAACTGTTGAAAAAATTCATCGCTTCTTCCCTGAGCTTCAGCTAAAGGAACGTTACGAAAAGTGGCCTGGCATCGAATATCATTTTGCCATCCTTAAACTTCCTCAAGGCCTCACTGATCTCTATGCTGTCGCCTATTTTCGCGCTCATCCCGAAAACTATCTCGACCGTTTTATCAAAAGATATCTCGCTTCTGGTACCATCTCCAGTGAAATCCGTGGTGGTTATAATTTTAGTGATGGTTATAAAGCCGTGCCCAAACGTCTTCGTCGTAAAAATCTTGAAAAAATTACCACTACTATCATCTCTCGTCACTTCCGCGAGAAAGATGATGTCTGGTGTTACGCCGATGAACTCCTGATTGAAGCTAGAAATGAAAATTTTGCCAAAGATTTTAAGTCCCTCCTCAGTCTTTTCCCTAAAATCGCTCCTAAGCCCGAACCAGAAATTGAGCTCGAGCGTTTTCTTAAAAATCAAAACTTCGCCTATTATCACGATAATGGCAAAATCAAAAACACCACCTACGAGAGGCTCCTAGACAGTATTAAACAACGTAAATTCATGTCTAATATTTATTGGATTAACTTCATTTTTCCGCAGCTTAAAGGTTACGGTTGGGATGAACTCAATAATCGCATTGGCCTTCGTAGTTTTCATGAAGCGGTCGCCTATTATGAGCACCCCATTCTTAAACCACG